>JAIVWA010000051.1:0-13380 GCA_049190255.1 Gammaproteobacteria bacterium
TCCTTTGGATCTATAACGCTTTTTCATATCAACAGCCGGCTGTCCCATCAACAGAGCCTTTTCACCGGATTTTATATTCGCATAACAAGACTCATAAAGGGGTGTGGTGATACCCTTTCTGTCACTGATGAAAAGACGCACATAGGCTTCCTCCAGATGAAGATTTAAGGCATCGGCATGTGCAAATTTCTTTAGAATGGACCCAATTGCGGTTAAGGCTTTACTCATCTGCAAACCCGCTAAAGCGTTAATCTTTTCGAATGGATCGAAGAAGGATTCCTTTAGCAGGGCGACACATTTTTTTTGATCGGGCCCCCAGAAAATGCTGCTCATTTCTTTAAGAAGCTCCAAGAGAGCCTGCTGTTGGTCTTCGGTCAATATTGCTGATGGTATTCCTTTCAGGCTATTGACAGAGTTGTTTGTCATGAGGACTAATAGACTTTGACGATAAATTTCGATCGGCCGCCCTGAATGGAGTTAATAGTAAGCGGGCGCTGGGCCTTGCCGTTTGGCCCGATGGTAATGTTACCGATAATACCTGTAAAATTGGTAGTTGAACGGATCTGATTGTTGATGCATTCCCGGTCTGCGGGATCGCTGCATCGGTTCATTGCGTTGAGCAAAATCGCATATCCTTCAACGCCAAGGGCCGCATAAGCCGTTCCCGTGCTTTTATACTTCTCCCTATACTTATCTCTTGCCCGCTTCCCGAAAGGGGTTAACGGCATACCGTGGGCGAAAAAATCAGTAGCCAGCATGCCATCTACAAGGTCTATTTCTTCTTTATGTTGTGCGAGCATCGTCGATATTAATCCATCGCTTCCCATCATTTTGGGCTTCCAGTTCAGTTTCCGGACTTCTCTGACAATGCGGACCAAATCTTTAGCGCTTATGGGAAGATAAAGCAGCTCCGGGGTATTATCGTGCACGCTTTTAATAACTTTAGATAAGTCTCCGGTTTCTTCAGTTAAAGAAACCGTATCTGTAATCTCACCGCCGATGGATTTGAACTTACTTTCAAATTTAGCAGCCAGATGGCTGGAATAAACGCTGCCCGGGTTGCTGAATACGGCAACTTTGTCGATTAGCAGATCGTCCCTGACAAACACAGCCGCAACGGTCCCCTGAAAATCATCGTCAAAACAAAGCTGACTGATAAAACCATTGTGCTTGGTGGTATCCGGATGAGTGGCGAGGGCCGCCAGAATGGGTGTTCTATATTCATCGGCAACTTTTGCCATTGCCAAAACCGGGCTGGTGCTTGAAAACGTGATTATTGCTGATACCTTAACCTCCTTGACCAATTTCTTTAGCAACTTGACAGTCAAAGCTGGATCGTCTTTATCATTTTCCGCAACCAACTCGATGCGATCGCCATTTTGAAGATAAGGCTGCAATTGCATAGCGGTTTCCATCCCTTTTAGACCTTCCTTTCCTTTGGCATGATCGGAGCCGCTAAATGGTGCAATGATTCCAACTTTTATTGTTTTGCCGGAAGGCTCAATTGCAGGTTTCTGATCGCATCCGCCCAACCAGAAGACAAAGATAATGAGAATTGAAAGATGGACTAAATTTTTCATGGCAACCTTACGGGATGTAAAACGTCTTGATTCGAATGATCAGTTTCTTATTAAAATTGGCTTGAATTTTCTTTTTAAACGCAGTTAGGTCCTCGCGGGTCAGTGGCTCCCGGGCCAATATGTCCATTAGGATTATCCGCTTATCTCCGCGCCAGATTATTGATGCTCTTATAATGATGAGATATTTTTCATTCACTAAAAACCGTTCTTGCTGCCAGCTTTTTTCGAAAACCCGATCTTCCACGATGCGGGAATAGGATAAATAAAGGGGAATCGAAATCAGTACCAAGAAGATAAACACGACCCCAAGACTACGCCTGCTTCGTACTGCCGCAGAATACCCCAGTACCCGGAAGGTAAATGTGGCAGAGATAATAATGCCGACCAGATTGGTCGAAAAGAGCAAAAAGGCCTGGTAAAAGAATTGGAAATCCCATCGTCCAATGCCGATTCCGGCAACTGCCAGCGGTGGTACCAAGGCCACGGCAATTGCAACCCCGGCCAGGCTCTGGATAATTTCCTTGAATGACTTGGAGTAGGCTGCGGCTATGCCCGAAATGATGGCCACCGCAAGATCCAGCAAAGTCGGATTCAGCCGGGCCAGCATTTCATCCGTAATAGGTTTATGGGGAAACAAAAACGTAATCAGTGCTGATGAAAGCAGGGCGATTAAAATGCCAAGAACGATTTTCCCTATTGAGTCTTTAAAGAGCTCGATATTGCCCCGAAGTATGCCCATGGACAGGGAAACGATGGGTGCCATCAGGGGCGCCAATAACATGGCGCCGATGATCACAGAGGCGCTGTTTAAATAAAGACCGACCGTTGCCAGCATGGTGCTGAGCACCATTAGAACCAGATAGATACTGTTAAGCCGTGCATCTTCGCGCAGCGCCGGGAACAGGTCGTGGAAGCGCTCATCCGAGGCGTAGGAGAAAAAGGGGATTCTCCTTTGCTTTTTAGCCTTGAATAGTTCTTTTTCTCTGGGCAGGTTTTTGATGTCAATTTTTTCTTTGGAAGCGTTGGCGCTACTGCTTTCTACTCGTAAATTTTTTCCAACATTAATATGCACCGCTTTGGCGATGGCTTCGCAATGCAGCGGCGTATGTGTGGCATGTTGGTCATCGATAATTACATCCAGCCGGGTTTCTGGCTCGATATCAATCTGAGGACTTTTGATATAGCCAATGGCGTTGGGAAGTTTTTTATATCCTTTAGAAGATCTGAGAGCTTGTCGCAGTAACTTAACATATTCAATAATCGAGATGGGAGCAGAAATAACCAATGTTGCCATCCCATCCGTGAAAGAATGATCATGGGAAATTAATCTGGAGGCAAAACTTCCCCTGGAATGCTGCAGGATCATGCATCCGCTTGCGGCGGTATCTATCTCTTGCTTGCCGGCTGTGCCGAATTTAAAAGTATAAAGTCTAAAACTGACAAATTTTCTCAACGCGTTAAGCAATATCTGAATCCAACTCGCCTTAGCCGGGGTATCTAAAAACGGGATGCGACCAATGGCTGCCTTAAACAACATGATCTCTCCATTGCACAATATTAGATCTATGGTCTGGCCATCCTGACGCAACGCCAGCTCGACGGCAGCGGACGGATTTTTGGGAAGGTCATAAAACTTGATCAGATGTTTTTGTTTTTTAGTTGGGAGGATACCAATGCTGAACTGGTATTTCATGGCCAAACGCAAAATCTCCTTGATGACATCAAGGGGTCCAGCAACCACTACGTGATCAACCCCCTCAAGCTGCTTCTGTGGCGTTTGCATCAAGGCATCAAATGCAACAGGGGTGATGCGAGTTCCCGAAGAATTGTTTTGCAACGGCTTGATAAGACGTGTCGTATCTTCCGTGTGAACAAACAGTGCAGAAGTCACATACTCGGTCATGAGGCAACCCCCCTGAGCTGAAAACAAGCACTTATATCTGAAGAATCTTTATCTGGATGAATAAACCAAAACAGTTTATATCCCGGAGGCTATACAACCTTCTGCGTCGGCAGAAGATAATCAGGAATGATAAGCCCAAACCGAATACAGACATGGGAGAATATTCCCAAATCATTGTGGTCCGCCTTTTTTTCAAGTTTTAAGATATCTTGATATATCCTAAAGCAAAACGATGATTTTAAGTGCAATATTGATTTCATAAAAATTCGATTTGCAGAATTTAAAGATAACTTGCCTTATGTCCTCAACCCACTTAACGCACTGAGATTATTAGACAAATTAGTGGGTGGCGTGCAAATCAATAATAACAATATTAACAGCAAGTTACAATACATTTTACAAAATTGCAATTTTATTGAGGACATAATTTTATTGGTATCTGCGCAGCTTTGCTTATCTGATTTAACCATAAACCAGCGTGTTAAAGGCTATCGAGCCAGGCCAGCGTTTCTTTTTTATGCTCCCAGTCAATCAACTCATCGATTTTGGGATCATGTTTGAGTGTCGATTGACTATATTCGATAAATTTCTTCTGTGCGGCTCTTTTGGTTCTTAAATCCATTTTCAGATATATCATAGTGGATTCGATATTTTCATGGCCCAGATGGTTTTTTATATCCGACAGGGATTTGCCGGATGCCAGCATGTTAATAGCACAGGCATGTCTGAAGCTGTGCGCCGGATGTATCATGTTAAGCCGTTTGGGTTTCAACGCGATGGAAAGATATTTTTGACACATCAGATAAATTCCCTTGCGGGTTAATGGTCTGCCATGCTTGTTGATAAACAAACAATGTTGATAAATCGGTTTGGGATTTGGCCGGTATCGAGTAATGTAACGTTTTACGAGATCAGTTGTTTTTGGAGCCAGCTTGATCAAGCGAAATTTATTTGCTTTTCCCAAAATGGTTAGGGTTCTTTGAGTTGGGTTGAAGTAGTCAAGATTGAGCATGGCGACTTCAGACGCTCTGGCGCCTGAGTCAGCGAGCAGATGAAGAATGGTATAATCTCTAAAGCCCAGCGGTTTTTTAAGATCAACGGCTTCATAGGCAGCAAAGATTTCTTCGATGTATAAAAAAGCGACGATCTTTTTTTGTGATTTTTTCTGAGGAATAGCTAAAATGATATCGGCGATTTCCCGTTTTTGTGGGTACATCAAGCGGATCATTTTAGCCAGTGATTTGATAACGGCTAAACGTTGATTTCTGGTATTAGCTGCATTGCTGCGATCGGACTGCAAATAATCCAGAAAGCAAAGGATGAGTTGCAAGGAAAGATGGTCAATTGAAAGTGAGCTGATTTTGATTGAGTAGTATTCAGCGGCAAATGGCAAAAAACGAGCCAACGCCTCGCGGTAAGATTTAATGGTTTGTTGGCTGCTGCCTTTGATGCGAAAATGGTAGAGGTCAAAAAATTGTTCAACGCAGGTAGTCAGTCTCATTGTTGGTCCGGATGTGTGCCGATAAAATTAACAAGTCCCAGACGCTGTTGGGCATCTATGAATTTGAGATATTTAATCGTGTGTTTGTATTCACTATGCCCCATGTAGGCGGCCAGGACGGGCAAGGCATTCTGAGCCGATCCGCCCCGTTTTTTGACACGATTTAAGGTGTCCACTGCAAACGAATGACGAAGGCTATGTGGGGTAGGAGAACTGATGTTTGCATTGCCGATGATCTGCCTGGGCTGCTTAAGACCGATATCGCTGACGGCCCGATCAAAGACCAGCCGAACACGATTGCCGTTTAAACCTCTGGCTGCATAGTTTGCTAAAAGGTAATTATTGACAACATTACCCAGAAGGCCGCGGCGTGCGGCCAGATAGTTTTCAAGTTCCACGGCCACAGATGCGGGTAGCGGAATCAAGCGGTCTTTTTTAAACTTGGTTTTTTCAATGTAAATAGTTTTCTCGTCAAAGCGGTAATGGTTTAGTTTCAACCGTAACGGCTCAGAGATTCTCAAGCCGCATCGCGCCAGCAACACTACAGCCATGTAGTAGGATAGATCCATTAAGTATAAATGCCATGTTTCTTTTCGTATCCTGCTGCTGGCGGCCGACAGTAAGTGGTTTACTTGCTCAGGAGAAAAAATATAAGGCATAATATCGTTTTCAGGCAGATAAGGGATGTCCTTGAGCGGGTTTTGCTTATATAGGCCGTTTCGGACCAGATAGTTAAAGAAAACCCGCACAGAGGCAACAATACGGTTGACCGATCTGGCTTCAATTTTAAGGTCGGCCTGCATCCTCATAAAAAATGAAGGTTGCAATAAAACTTGTACGGCTTGCTTTTGCATTAGGTAGCGATCAAAAGTTTTAAGATGCGACAATGATGCTTTCATTGAATAGCCGAGATTGTGGCGATAGATAACGTATTGTTGCAACTGGGGTGCCAGAAAACTTTTATACTTATTCATCAAACAAAACCTTTCGCATCAATTTAATGTGGATGAGAAGATACTTGCGAGTTGACTCGATGCTGTCGTGGCCCATTAGTTCTTTGATTTCAAATAATGAGACGCCGTTTTGCAAAAGATTTTGGGCATAAGTATGCCTGAGCCAATATGCGGTTGCAGTCGGATTAACCTTTTGCATATGAACTTTAAAGTGATGATTAACCGTCGTCGGTGTGATGGGGCCATAAGGCGGCATAAGGCTTAAGAACAGGGTTCGAAGGGCACTTTGCGGTCGGGCGCCGATAATGTAGGCCGCGATGGCTTTGATTGTAACTTCGGCTACAGGCAGCTTTAAAGGATTATGGCATTTGCGCCAATCGATGTTTAATTCGGCTTTGCGAAAGGATATATTATCCAGAGTTATCTGGCATATCTCTATGGGTCTCAGCCCCAGGGTGTAGGCCAACTGGAGCATGGCATAGGTTCGCAGGCCGGTTTGCGAAGACAGGTTAATGCTATCAAACAATTTTTTGAGCTCATCGGCACGCAAAAATGTTGGCGGCTTGGCCTTTGCGAACATGGGGGCACCCACTACCAGCGGGGCCAGATCACGCTTTAAAATTTGGCGTTGATGAAACAGATAGCTTAAAAATCCCCTAATCATCGAACGGTACACTTTACAGGTAGCCGGGGAAAAACCGCAATTAAACTCAGCGAAAAACGCATCGATGTGTTCAATGGTTAAAACAGTCAATTTTATCTTTTTATTTTCAAGATAGTCTTCCAAGGCGGATAGTACTCTTCTAATCGACTTAATGCGTCTGTTGTTGACCTGCCCGGCGATGGCATAGTAATGCAGATAGGCTTCATAGATATTCGCCAGCTGATATTTATGTTTATCAATGGGCTTGTTGATTTTTTTTTGTTTCACCAGATAACGGCATAATCCCCTGACAGCGGTCAATTCAGTTTTTGTGTTTTGATCAAAGCAGTGCAGATTTGCTGAAGAAAAGATCTGATCCCAGCCAATTTTATGACACGCTACGAAGTCAACAAAATGATTCAAAATTTGTTCATAACTTTTGATTGTAGCATCAGCATAGCCGCTGGATATCATCCATAGCAGGTAGTCATCGACAGCCTGTGTTAGCTTTTTCATTTAAACACTCCTGTATAGCTGGTTTTCACTGACAATTGTTTCAAAGCGTTTTCAGGTACTCTATGCATTCAACAAATCGGACCCCTTTGCAGATCATGACCAGGTCGATGGTGTTAAAATTTGTTTCACAGCGAAAACATCTGGCCAGGTTAGTTCGCGGGTTGGTGGCGGTTTGAAATTCATGACAGACAGGACAAAGAAATCGAAAAAATCCTTCACTGAACTTTGACGGAACTTTAAGATGCTTTTCGATCAAGGTATCAATGGGGATGTGATTTCGTAACACGAATAACTCCTGAGATGAAAAATGTCTCCTCATTGGCGTAGCTCTCCAGCAATTTAATCGGTATTGTGTTAATTTCCGGTTGGCACAGCGCAAAACAGATTATCGGGGTGGAAAAACATCCACAATTATTCCATAAACACCGCAAAAACTGCAGCACGGTCTCGTATTTTGCACGATTGGGTATAAGATAACACGCAAGGAGGGGGTATTCGTAGACTCATCAGCCATGGTTTTTTTATTTTTTTTACCCATCCGTCGCATTCTTTCATAGCGACGATGAGTTTCGCGGCCTTTATCCCTAGCACGGTATTGCCTCTGGGCCTGGCGATGAGCCTTTAACTGAGCCTGGATGCGACATCTACTGCAACAGAAAACATGACCGCGATAACATTTTCTGCAAATATTAAATCTTAGCTTACAATTTTTGCATTCCAGTTCAATTAGTAACACATCACTGCACATTCGATCGCCTTCGCTCTTGAAAGCAATCGAAAGCCATGGTATGTAAAAATCGTGTGGTGGGCTTGCCGATGCTTTACGGTTTGTCCATATTAAAGGCCTGAAGCGCCAACTTCAGGCCTTTTCCTGTTTATATGCTCCAGGTCTCTCCCGGAACATAATTGAGCGAGGGGTTTAGCATATTAGCTGTTGCAAATAAAGCGCATGATTTTATTTGCGCGACGCGGCGGGGTATCTTTTTCAATTTTGCAGGGTAGGCTGGGTATGTTTTTTATTAAAACTGGCGGGGTACTTGCGGCATCGGCGGGGTATTTTTAAAATGGGGCGGGGTTTAGGCGGGATATTGGCTCGGTATCTCAATTATTAGAGACCTAACTTGCCAATCTATGTAATTCGACCGTAATCGGAATGTATAGTGATATAATTCAAGTATCACACGGTTTTGATGGTTGTCAAATGCTGGAATATATAGCAGTAAAACGTAACAAATTCTAATTTTTCTATTAATATTAATATGTTATATGCGTTTAACCTGCCATGGTTTTTGGGTATTGTCAAGTCCCTTTTAGTTTTCGTTCATCATCCAGGGTTCAAAATCGGGCTGAATGAGCGTTGCGTGGAGCGTTTTAATATCTTGCCCATGGCGTTGAAGTAATCTCTTTTTACTTTCACATTGGATACCTGGCAATATCGTTCCGTGGTGGTTATCCAATTGTGGCCCAATAGATCCTGGATGCTCTCCACCTGAGCATCGGCATTGAGCAGCTGGGTGGCCATGGTATGGCGCAGATGATGACAGCTTATCCTCAATCCGGTTTTCTTGGCATAATACTCCATGCGCTTTTGAATGCCGCGAACCGAGATGGGCTGTCCCTTATAATCTCCTTTTTCAACTAAAAAGATTTTTTTAATCCGCCGATGAGATCTTAGCTTGAGATAGGCTAACAGCCCATCGACGGCATCATCGCTGATGTACACCACCCGGTCCTTGCCGCCCTTGCCATCTACGACCATGATCCTACGCTGCTTGAGATCAATGTCGCCCAGGCTCAGATTGGCCACTTCCTCAACCCGCAATCCACAGCGCAGCATCAATCTGAACATGGCCCAGTCGCGCCGGGTTTTAATGACCTCAAAGAACTGATCGACTTGGTCCTCGCGCATCGCACGCGGAAGCGGTCTTGGCACCCGCAGCCGGCAATTGGATTTGACCGGGTTGAGCAGTTTTACCTTTTCTTCATACTTGATGTAATTGTAAAACACCCGGATGATGGCCAAATACAAATTGATGCTGGCAGGCTGTAGACGTTTTTGGTGAAGGTAATCAATATAATCCTCAATTTTGTCAACGTTGACCTGCTCCAGGGGCACGTTGAGCCACAGAACAAATTGTTTGATCACGCTCAGATAGTATTTGACCGTGTGCGGCGAGTAATTGCGGCGCTTTATATACCGCCTAAAGTTGATGATTACATTAGTCATGGGCATCGTCATCTCCTTTTAAAATCCGGTCCATGGCAGCAAAGTACTCTTCTTCTCTGGTTTTATCACTCAACCGGGCATAGCGTCGGGTGATCTCCAAATTGCTGTGACCCAACAGCACGCGCAGACACTCCAGTGGCATTCTGGCATTTAAAAGATCGGTGGCAAAGGTATGCCGAAGGCAGTGCAGCGTGTAGCCGTTGTATTGCAGCCCGGATTTTTGTAAATACTTATTGAACATCGAACGCGCCGCCTCATAACAAAGCGGGTTGGCACCCCGACCATAAAATAACTGCTGTTTGAGCGGATCTCGAGTCCTTAACCAGGCTAATAGTGCCTGCTGGGCATCGTTGCTGTAGTAGACTGCGCGGCCAACAGATGTTTTATTCGACTGGTAGATTAAAATCTTTTGCTCGGCTAAATCCACATCGTCCACTTTGCAATTGCGCAGCTCTCCAATGCGCATGCCGGTTCGAAGTAAAAGCAATATCAGCGCGCGATCACGCAGGTTATCTATTACCGAAAGCAACTGCTCTATATGCTGCGCATCGATGGCCCGCGGAAGCCGATCGGGTAGCTTCAACCTGATCTTGCGTTCCATCAACTCCCAGCTGACAATTTTGTATTCAAGTATTAAATAGCGCAAAAATGCATAAACGCCGCGCAGCCGGGTGTTGACCGTTGTTGGCTTCATCCCCCGGTCTTGCAAGTCTTCCACGAAAGCCTCGAGGTCTTCGCGGGTCAGCTGTTCAAGTACAATATTTCCTTTGCCGGCAAAAAACGTTAAAAATTGTACCAGTGACGTCGCCGATTGCTTCAGGGTGTTGGCCTTACAGTTGCGCCGGTATTGGTGACGCAGGTATTGCTCGACATAGGACTTTCCCAGCAAGTCTTGTTCACAGATTTTGTCTAAAATACGATCAAGCACCTGCTGTCTGACCGAAGATTTGGCTGCTGGGGCCACTGGCTGAACGAAGATAGCTTCGTTTTCCAAATGTGCACTATGATCCGATGGGGGGTTTGTTAGAGGATTGTTTGAATTAAAAGTGGGTAGTTGATCCTGGTTCATATCGGCCTCCTTTTTCTGGTTTTAATAGAAAAATCAGACAGATAATGAACCTTAACCGTTTAAGGGTCAATCATCATTTTGTTACGTTTTAATAGCAGTTACCTTCAATTCAGCCTGAAAAGCTGAGACTGATGATATCACAACTTTTTTAGGGCCTCTAAAAGTGCATAGATGTTGGAGCAACAAGTTTTAGAGCTTAAAAGAAGCCCGTGTTAAAAGAAGCATATCTTTACGTTGACTATTCAGGTAGGGAAGATATTATCAGATGCCTGTGACAGATACGGTCACATTGTAGCCTTTTTTTTGTATATAGTTCCGCAACCCCTATATTATTGTTTTTAGCGAAGCGTTTGGATCAGGCCATATTGGACGACAACCCTGAGAAGACCCAACAAACCACCGCTATCGGAACGTTATTCTGACAAACGCTCTAGAGTCATAAAAGCTGTGTTTTTTTGCTTCGAATTCTGCTATAACCTATCATCAGGTTTTTTTTGAGTCTCCGCATTATCATTTACCCCTGACTGTAAATTGAAAGGCGCGATCATGAAGACACTGCTCATTTACCCGTCTTTTCCCGATACTTTCTGGAGTTTTCGACATTCGCTTAAATTTATCCATAAAAAAGCCGCCTTCCCTCCTCTGGGCTTGCTCACCGTGGGTTCGATGCTGCCTGCGAATTGGCCCAAACGCCTGGTGGACCTCAATGTTAACAAGCTGACTGAAAAAGATCTGGCCTGGGCCGATGGCGCCTACATCAGCGCCATGGTCGTCCAGAGAAAATCGGCGCGTCAAACCATAATCCGCTGCAAAGAATCCGGCCTGAAGGTCGTGGCCGGCGGTCCGCTATTCACCAGTGAACATGAACAGTTTAGCGAGGTGGATCATTTGGTTCTTAATGAAGCCGAGCAGACGCTGCCGCCTTTTCTGGCTGATCTGGAAAATGATTGCGCCCGGCATATCTATACGACGACCGAGTTTGCCGATATTCAGCGCACCCCGGTTCCCATGTGGGAACTGATCAACCAAAAGCGTTATGCCTCGATGAACATCCAGTTTTCGCGCGGATGCCCCTTTAATTGTGACTTCTGCAATGTCACAGCTTTGTTTGGACACCGGCCGCGCATCAAAACGACGACACAGATCATGGCCGAGTTGGACAGCCTATACAACCGGGGCTGGCGCGGTCACGTCTTTTTTGTCGACGACAATTTTATCGGCAATAAAAAATACCTGATGAACCAACTGCTGCCGGCGCTAATCGACTGGCAAAAAGGTAAAAGGGGTTTTTTGTTCAACACCGAAGCATCCATCAATCTGGCTGACAACGAAGATCTGATGAATTTGATGGTAGAGGCCGGGTTTGATACTGTTTTTGTCGGGATCGAAACCCCCGATGAAGAAGGTCTGGCCGAATGCAATAAAAAGCAAAATAAAAATCGCAACCTGATCGAAAGCGTCAAACGCATCCAACGCAAAGGACTGCAGGTGCAGGGAGGATTTATTGTCGGCTTTGACTCCGACGGGCCTTCAATTTTTCAGAGGCAGATTGATTTTATCCAAAAAAGCGGCATCGTCACCGCCATGGTTGGACTTCTTCAGGCACCACCAGGTACCAAACTGTACGAACGGCTGAAAAAGGAGGGCCGTCTCCGCGGTTTGGTTTCCGGGGACAACGTTGACGGCACGACCAACATCATACCCAAGATGGACATGAAGCAGTTGCTCAAAGGATATCAGAATATATTAAACAACATCTATCGCCCGCGACCATATTATAAGCGCATTAAAACATTTTTACGTGAATATAAAGCGCCTAAAATTTCAATCCCGGTTGACTTCCAGCGGTTTCTGGCTTTTTTTCGAACCTCTATCAGAATCGGAATATTTGGCAAGGAACGAATACAGTACTGGAATCTCATGGTGTGGACTCTTTTTCGCTGCCCGAAACTTCTGCCCCTGGCGGTTACTTTAGCCATCCACGGCCACCATTTCCGTAAGGTATGCAAACTATAGAGGCTATAGCGTTTGCCAAAATAACTTTCCGATAGCGGTTGTCATGTTTATTTTAAATTCAAACCGTTACACACCACCATTTCGCTTGTTAGGAAATCTGGCAAACGGAACATATTTATGACAACCGCTATAGATGCTGTGGAAAAGCGTGAGGGACGTTAAAAGCCCTACAGAGGAATGACCAACGTTGCAGATACGTTACCGGTTCTGTGTAAAATCTGTATCTATTTAGTGGCGATCAAAAGCTGTGGTTACTTGCCAAAACCTGCAATCGGAGCATTTAATAAAATCTAACAGATATAATTTATATATCTGGCAAAAATAAGTTTTTAAAACTATGCTTGTGATCAAAAAAGATATAGCATTTATCCATCTTTTTTAATCAATGTTTCGGAAAATTTTTTCATGAACAATAAAGCGATCCCCCATAAAAAGGGCAACCAGATTGGAATTAGAAAGGCGGGCTTAGAATATTTCCAAGCCCCAAAGTGGGTGGCTACCAACTCACCGATCGGACCCAGTACGAAGGCCGCAAAGTAAAAAATGAGATCGCTTTTTGTATGCCATCTGTAAAGCATAAAAAGGCTGATTAAAATATAGCAGAGAGCTAAAATAGCTGGATTGCGCCAAAGAATGCTGGCTAATGCTACAGATAGTGCATAGATTCCAATTTCAACGGCCAGCATTGATTTCATTGCATAATTCCATCGTGAAAGCAGATAATGGACAAATCAGCCAGACATTTAAACTATTTTTTGCCATTCACGCCGTTTACATAATTGAAATTAGGCTCTCAAATACATGAACCTTGCCAAAAGCCAAACTATCCATTTTGATCGGAAAATGTCATATACAATTCGTATACCTCACGGTTTTACATGGTGTCAAACCTTTGTATAGATAGCAGAAATCAGCACCGGACACCACGCTTTTCAAAAGTTATGCCTAAAAGCAAGACCCCAATTTCCCCCT
>JAIVWA010000052.1:0-13355 GCA_049190255.1 Gammaproteobacteria bacterium
GGCAATATGATGGTTTTAATCCCGGCCCGGTGGGCGGCAAGCACTTTTTCTTTGACACCACCGACCGGCAACACCTGCCCTCTTAGGGTGATCTCACCGGTCATGGCCAGATCTTTGTGGATGCGGGTATCGGTCAACAGGGAAGTTAGCGCAGACAGCATGGTCACCCCGGCAGAGGGGCCGTCTTTGGGGATGGCACCGGCGGGGACATGAATATGGATATCAAGTTTCGAAAAAAAATCCTCATCAATTCCAAGGGCTTCGGAATTTGACCGCGCAAAACTCAAGGCGGCTGTGGCTGATTCTTTCATGACATCACCCAGCTGTCCGGTCAAAGTCAGGCCTTTACTGCCCTTCATGGCGGTCGCTTCGATAAACAGCAGCTCGCCTCCGGTGGGCGTCCAGGCCAAACCGGTGGCCACTCCCGGGGTTGTTATCCGGGCTTTAGTTTCAGAGGTCAGACGAACGGGTCCAAGGTATTCGTGAAGGTCATCGACTTTGATGCTAACGGATTTCACCTTGCCCTGGGCAATCTTGCTGGCCACCCCCCGGCAGATATTCGCTATTTCACGCTCCAGGTTTCGCAGCCCGGCTTCCCGTGTGTAGCCCATCGCAATTTGCTTTACCGCTCCGTTGGTAAATTTAATCTGTTTGGCCTTGATGCCGTGCTCTTCCCGCTGACGGGGTATGAGATAGCGGTTGGCTATTTTAAGCTTTTCATCCAGCGTATATCCGTGAAGCATCAGCACTTCCATGCGATCACGCAAAGCCGGCGGAATGGGGTCCAGGATATTGGCCGTTGTTATGAACATCACCTTGGAAAGATCAAAGGGCACGTCCAGGTAGTGATCGGAAAAAGAAAAATTTTGCTCCGGATCCAGTACCTCCAGTAAAGCGGAAGAAGGATCGCCGCGAAAATCACTTCCAACCTTGTCGATTTCATCCAGCATAAATATCGGATTGTTGGTTCCAGCCCGTCGCAACCCCTGGATGATTCGACCCGGCAGCGCACCCACATAAGTTCGCCGATGTCCTCTGATCTCAGCCTCATCTCGCACACCGCCCAGCGATATACGCTGGAACTTGCGTCCCAGGGCCCGGGCGATGGATTGCCCCAGTGATGTCTTGCCGGTTCCGGGAGGTCCGGCAAAACACAAAATGGGTCCCTTGGATTTCGGCTTCAGTTTGCGAACCGCCAGATATTCGATGATACGCCGTTTAGGCTTTTCCAGGCCGAAATGGTCTTCATCCAATATTTTTCTGGCTTTTTTGATGTCCAGATTATCCGGACTGCTGTCATGCCAGGGCAGCGATGTAATCCAATCCAGGTAGGTTGATGCCACCGTATATTCGGCCGAAGACGGATGCATGCGCGCCAAACGATCCAGTTCGCGTTCGGCTTCTTTGCGGGCTTCTTCGGGGAGATTCTTTTCCTCAATTTTGGCCCGGTATTCATCGATCTCAACGGAAGCTTCATCTTTTTCACCCAGTTCTTCCTTAATAGCCTTCAATTGCTGACGCAGATAATACTCGCGTTGACTTTTGTCCATATCCCCCTTGACCTGGCTTTGAATTTTGTGGCCCAGTTCCAGGATGTCGAGCTGGTGGTTCAACAGGCGGGTGACTTGTTTCAGTCGCGGTTTAACATCCTGTATCTCAAGGACTTGTTGTTTCTCTTGGGGAGTGGAATTAATGGTAGAGGCAATCATGTCCGCCAGCGTGCCGGCCTCCTGGATGGTTCTCGCCATCTGAGCGATCTCGGGCGGCAGTCCCGGAGACAATTCGACGATTCTTTCAAACTGCCCGACAATATTCGACATCAATGCTTCGGTTTCTTTGTCTTTTTTCTCGACATCTTTGAGCACTTCGATGCGTGCGACGAGATAGGGCTTGCCGTCTTCAAACTTTCTTATTTTGAACCGGCTCAGCCCCTGGACCAAAAGTTGGGTTCGATCATCCTGGGTCTTTGCCATTTTGAGAATCAACGCACTGGTGCCCACCGGGGCCAGGTCCTGCCGGTCGGGTGTCGTTTTATCCTCGGGCTTTTTCGATACCATCAGGCCGATGATACGATCTTTGGCCATGGCTTCATCGACCAACTGGACGGATTCGCCCTGCAAAACCACCAAAGGCAAGACCATTTTGGGAAAAAGCGCTGCGTCATACAGCGGCAGAATCGGAAGAACCTCCGGCAATTTTTCTGCATCAAATTCCATCGGTGACCGTTCGTCAGCCATATTTTCCTCCCCACCCTACTTTGTTTGTATTCATAATAACTTGAGTGAATAGAATCTGAGATTAAATTCGGTCTTCCCCGGGGCCTAAAAAGATTATAATCGAATAATTTACTTATTTTATATCCGAAATCCCCAATCCCAAATCCCAAATATCTTTATCCATCCTGAATCGGTATTTTGTGGGTTTGCTCAGGTGGCTGCTTGGCCAATCGTATCTCCAGCAAACCGTTTTGATAGGCGGCCGATACTATTTCCGGATCAATGGGTGCCGGCAAAAAGAGAATCCGTTCAAAGCGGCCGTACTGTATTTCAGCAAGTCGATAGGTGGCATTGCCGGAGCAATGTCTGGCGAAACGGTTTCCCTTTATCCTGACGGCTTTGCTGCTGATTTCAACCTCCAGGTCATCTTTGTCGATGCCCGGAACCTCGGCTACAATAATGACCTCTTCCGATGTCTCATTCATATCCATGGGAGGTCTCCATGTCCGTTCAGCAAGTGTAAAGCCCGGGCTCACCGATCGGAACATATCTTCGATTGTCTTTTCAAATTTGGAACCAATATGACCGAAATCATCTAATAGTCGTATTTTTATATACTCCATTTCCGGCTCCTAAGGTTAAAATTAGGGGCTTCGCCCCAATTGGCCTACGCCCCGGAGGGAATGTTGGAATGCCTTCTTCTCTCCCATCGCGGATCGAAACGAAAATAACACCTAAACATATGTTTGTAAAGGTATAGCAGAGGACAGATAACAGAAAACAGAGGACAGAAGACAAAACGACATTCCGAAACCCGCTCTTCGCAACGCGCAACCCGCAACCCACACCCCGTAACTCGCAACCCGCAACCCTTAACCCGCAACTCGCAACCCGCAACCCGCAACCCGCAACCCGCAACTCGCAACCCGCAACACGCAACCCGCAACTCGTAACCCGTATCTTGTCTTGACAAGGTTGCACCGGTGCTTAAATTTTAAAAAAACAGGAGGTTTGATCATGGCACTCGTTAAATGGGATCCGTTCAGGGATGTTGCAGAGCTTCAGAATCGAATCAACCACATGTTTGAGGATTCTTTCGGCCGCTCAAAAGATCGGGAAGATGAAATGAATATGTGTGCCTGGAGGCCTGTGGTCGATATTTATGAAACGGAAACCGGAATTGCACTATCTGTCGAGCTGCCGGGGGTTGGCAAAGAAAACGTCTCCGTTGAAGTCAAAGATAATATTCTGACACTCAAAGGAGAACGGCTGGCCAATCCCGATATTAAAGAAGAGAATTACTACCGCCAGGAACGCTGCTACGGCACCTTTCAGCGCTCGTTTACGCTTCATCATAACATCCAGCCCAAGCTAATTAAAGCCAAGTTTAAAGACGGGATGCTGGAAATAGAAATTCCCCGACCGGAAGATGAGCAACCCAAGCCGGTCACCGTAAACGTCGAATAACATTTTTAAAATTACATTTCAGCATTCTTAATATCCAATTTAAATCCTGCGGAACCAGACTTGCCAAGTATGGACAAGGATAAACGGCGTAATTTTAAAAATATCATCAGTTCCCAGTACTTCATATATTTCGGGGTGCTGGGGATTTTTTTGCCTTATTTTAACCTGTATTGCTACAATCTTGGATTTTCGGGACTGCAGATAGGTGTTCTGTCGGGGTTGAGATCGGTGGCCATGGTCATTTCCCCTTTAATCTGGAGTGTACTGGCCGATCGCCTCAACATTCGACGACCCATTTACATTCTTTGCAATGCTGTCAGCACCGCCATCTGGGTCATGTTTTTGTTCACCGTTGAATTCTGGCCCATGCTGATTATTACCGCCTTTTACGGAATGTTTTATGCCCCCATCATCTCTTTTTTAGAAGCCGTCACCATGGATGTACTGGGAGCTGAAAAGAAAAGCTATGGCAGGATACGGGCCTGGGGATCGATCAGCTTTATCGTCATGGTCCTGGTGCTGGGAAAAATTATCGATCTGTATTCCGTCGATATCATCCTGGTTCTGATTCTGGCCGGATCATTGATGCTGGCCGCCATATCCGTTGGCATACCGGCCATACCGGCCCCCAAAAAAGATCTTTTGGCACCGGGCGCAGGCTCCTTGCTGGAAAAACGCGTCATCGTCTTTCTTTTCTGCGCCTTTTTGATGCTCGTCAGCCACGGCGCCTATTACGGTTTTTTTTCGATCCACCTGGCAAATATGGGATACGGCAGCACCTTCATCGGTATCACCTGGGCGCTGGCATCAACGGCTGAGATTCTGGTAATGATCAAATCGGATAAAATTTTCAGCCGATTTTCCCTGGAAAATGTCCTCTTTTTTTCATTTCTGGTAGCTGCCGTCAGATGGATGATTCTGTTTTTTGCACACTCGGTGACGCTTATCCTGCTGTCACAGATTCTGCATGCCGTCACCTACGGCACCTTTCATATGGCCAGTATTCTTTATATCGACCAGTTGGCACCGGAAAAAGCCAAAACCCTGGGACAGGCGGTCAACAATGCCTTAACCTATGGACTCGGATTGATGGCGGGCTTTTTCGTCAATGGCTATGTTTACGAAATTACCGGCTCTTTCACCCTGTTTCTGATGAGCAGCTTAATCGCCCTGGCCGCCGGGCTGTTGTTTAAAAGCTATCAGCTGGCGGTCCGCAGGGGATGATAACAGGGCTACGTCATTACTACAGGGCCGTAAAATCACTTTTTATGACCTCGGAAAGAATTTCTATCGAATTGCCATTTTAAACCGACTGTAATATATAAAAAAAAAGTTGCTTTTCGATCATTAAAGGCCTTTGAAAGGAGAAACTCACGTGAAAGGAAAACCAGTCATACCGCCGGTACATCTGACCGCTACATACAAATTTGAAAATTCGGATGAGCTCATCGATGTGGCACAAACCCACAACGGGTATATTTACTCCCGGTGGGACAATCCTTCGGTGGTAAGCGTCGAAAATGCACTGGCGCAAATAGAGGGTTATGACAAAGCCCTTGGCTTTGGTTCGGGTATGGCGGCTATTACCACCGCAATGATGGCCCATATTAAAGCCGGCAGCAGGGTTATCACCACCCGGGAAATTTACGGTGCCACCTTTGAATTCCTGAATGATATTTTACCGCAATTAAATATTGAAACCGTTTTTATAAACTGCTGGAAAAACTCGCAACTGCTGGAAGAAATAGACAAAGGGGTTTCCGTCCTTTACCTGGAAACGCCCACCAACCCGCTATTGAGGGTAGCCGATATAAAGCCGCTGGCCCGGGCAGCCCATCAAAAAGGCGCCGTTGTGATGCTCGATTCAACATTTGCCTCGCCGGTTAACCAGCACCCGGTTGATTTAGGTGTGGATGTCGTCATCCATAGCGCAACCAAATATATCGGCGGACACCATGATATTACGGCCGGCTTTGTTTGTTGCAATCAGCCGCATTTCGACCGAATCTGGACCTATCGCAAAATTCTGGGCGGCATCATGGATCCCATGTCGGCCTTTCTGGCTTTACGGGGAATGCAAACGTTGGAGCTGCGGGTACATCGTCAGAATGAAAGTGCCATGAAAATTGCAGCCTATCTGGAGCAGCACGAAAAAATAAAAGACGTCTACTATCCGGGTTTGCCCTCCCACCCTGATCATGAAATTGCCCGCAAACAGATGACGGGTTTTGGCGGCATGCTCAGCTTTGAAGTCAATGGCGATTTTGACAGGACCAAGCTGTTTATGGACAGACTGAAAATAATTAAGCTTGCAACCAGCCTGGGCGGGGTAACCAGTCTGGCCAATCAGCCCATCACCAATACCCATGTGGCATTAAGTCCGGAAAATCGTGCCAAAGCCGGCATCAGCGAAAGCCTGGTCCGGCTTTCCGTGGGCGTTGAAAAAGTAGATGTGTTGATGGATGATCTGAAACAGGCGTTGGCAGAGATTTAGTTGATTGGGTTTATTGAGTCTGGTTGCTGGAAACAAAGAGGTGGAAGGTTTCAAGAATTTGGAAGTTGGAATGCGGAATGGGGAACTAAGGAACAGAAAAATTTTTACCACGGAGGTACACGGAATAGCACGGAAAAAAGAGATGCTTGGATTCTATTTAAATAAAGGCTCCGTGTAACTCCGTGAAAATTCCGTGGTTAATAAATTAAAATCAGACGTTCAACCATTTCCTTTTCCGCATTCCGCATTCCGAATTCCACATTCATCTTCCTCTAATCTTTCTTTGAAGGAAACAAAAGATACCTCAGCCAGTGCCGGAGTGAATTTCCCCGCAGAAGTTCTTTATCCACCTGATCGAACCCTTGAAGCAGCTTGTCCGGATCCGAGAAGAACTGCGCCCGGGTCGTAAAGGCTTCTCCGACTTCCAGCTGTTTTACGATCCTGGCCGGATTGCCGGCCGCCACACAGTTGGCAGGGATACTGTCCACCACCACCGCCCCGGCCCCGATGATGCTGTTTTCACCAATGGTAACACCCTTGCAGACAATGGCGCTGTCTCCTATCCAGACATTGTTTTCGATCTTAACCGGAGCGGTTTTCCCCATTGTTATCCGGTTGTAAATATCGTGCCAATCGCAATCGGTGATGTAGGCGTTGCTGGCAATCATACAATTGTCACCGATAACGATTTCATGGGCCGCACCGATCCTCACGCCGGGACAAATTAAACAATAGTTGCCGATTCGAATGCGCCCTTGGCCCTTTTGTTCAGACCAGATGGCCAATCGCACCTTTTTATCGGATGAGGCCACCACATTCACGCAATCACCCAATTCGATGGGGGCACCAAATAATTCTACATGCCAGGGCCGCATAAAAGTGAAGCCTTTTCCAAGATGTTCAAGCTGGGGGCTCAGGAAGTGGTTGACATAAAACTCCTGGAATTTCAGGAAGGCTTTTTTGATGTAGTATGGACGGTTATCTCTTCGCAATGAAATATCCACCCTGATTTGGACTGCTGATTGCCATTAGCTGGAAAAATCCAAATTTTCCCAGAACGTATGGTTGAAAATCTGCCCGGCGGGTGTCAGGTTGTAAATGGCATCGGCGGCCATGAGGGCCACGGCGTTGGTCCAGGTAATTTTATCTTCGGGCCAGATAATGATGTCAGGGCAGGTAAAACCGCACCAGTAAGATCCGTCCGGGTATCTTCTGTCGACGATCCAGCTGAATACGATTCTGGCCAATTCAAGGTTTCCCATCGCTGCCAGCGCAATTGTCAGTTCGGATGACTCGGCAATGGTCACCCACGGCTCGTCATGGACACAGCGAACGCCGCGTTCCTCGATGATGTATTTTTTCCAGTATTTATCGATACGCTTTTGAGCGTCGGCTCCGGTCAGCACCCCGGCCATGATCGGATAAAACCAGTACATGGAATAACGGAATTTGGTTACGTTAAACAGATGGGGTTTCGTTCGGATGGCGTCTCCAAGCTTGATCAAGGCGGATTCCCAGGCAGGTGCTTGATGTTCCAGTATTTTGGCGATAGCCAGGGCACATTTCAAGCTCATGTAAATGGAACTGGAACCGGTTAAAAGCGACATCGGATCCACCTGGCCTTCAGGACTGATTGCCCAGTGGATCTCACCTTCGGGCGTCTGAAGATGCAGCGCAAAATCAATGGCTGACGATACCGTTTTCCACATGTGTTCTAAAAAACCAAGATCAGCCGTAATGAGATAATGGTGGAAAACCCCTACCGCAATGTATGAGGACATGTTGGCATCCCGGGTCCTGTCTTGGGGCACTCCCTGCCTATAGGCTGAAAACCAGCTGCCGTCTTCATTCTGGTTGCGCACCATCCAATCAAACGCCGCCCGGGCTTCCGTCAGATACCCGCCGGTGCTCAGTCCCATGGCGGCTTCAACGTGATCCCAGGGATCGGTTTTTTGGCCTTTACACCACGGAATCTCGCCGCTGGTCAATTGGGTGTCGACGATCACTTTGCAGATGTCATCAGTATTTATAGAAAGATCAGGCGCCGATCTGCGTATCGAAGTCTCAGATTTCATCCAACTCCACCTTTCTTTGTTTGTAAACAGATATCAATATAAGGGATTCGGATCATTGGCAAGTACTATTTTCGAACTTGACTTTAGCAATTTGATTGTTTAGTTTAATTGACAAAAGGGGGCAGCGGAAGGAATCTCCACAACCGACCGCTGCCGGAACGGGAACTAAAATTGCGTTGTTGTGACGCGCAAAAAGAAAGGAGGCAAAAATGTCTGACAGTGTCTACAAGGTTATTGAATTGGTGGGAAGCAGCCCGAATTCCTGGGAAGAAGCTGCCAAAAATGCCGTTGAAAAAGCCGGCCAGACCCTAAGAGATCTCAGAGTCGCCGAGGTTTCCAAGCTGGACATGAAAGTTGAAAACGGCAAGGTGGCGTCCTTTCGCACCCGCGTAAATCTCTCATTTAAATACGGTGGTGGCGAATAAACTGCCGAAGGTATTTGTTTAAGAATGGTGTTCGGTGTTTGGCGTGTTATGCATACACCCAACACCATTTTTGTTCTAAGGCCTAAAGTGTTTATAGCTATTAAATACAGGTTATACCCTATTGAGTTTATCCCTGATAATTCATAGTCTGTCGTTGAAGATAAGCGGCCTTATATGAACTGGAGGCAGATTTTCCGATAGCCTGTCTTTAAATCCCTACCCTGTAAGTTTTCGCCATAACTAAAGACTAAGTTGCATATGCTATTACCTGAATCTTGCATATGAAAGCCTCCGACTCGTGCAAAATCCAGGTATTGCAAAAAAAAATCCAGTTCTTTGCAGCGTTATCAACCGGTTTAAGAAATTTTGACTGAAATATGACGGACAACATTCAATACGTCTGGCTGACAATTTATCTGTTTGCCCTGGTAGCACTGTTTACCTACGGCATGAACTGCTATTTGCTCATGATATTTTATCGCCTCAAGCGCCCCCAGGCCCTGAAACAAGATGCCGAAATTAAGAAAAACTTTTATCGGAATTATTCCGTTAAAGACTGGCCCAAAGTCACCATCCAGCTGCCGATTTTCAATGAGCGCTATGTGGTTGAACGATTAATCCATTCGGTCTGCGGGTTTGATTATCCCCAAGAACTGCTTGAAATCCAGATTTTGGACGACTCTACCGATGACACCGTTGATATCGCCCAGGCCGTGGCCAAACAAATGAAAGACCAGGGTTTTGATATTCAATATATCCACCGTAACAATCGCACCGGCTTCAAAGCGGGTGCTCTAAAAGAAGGCCTCAAAACCGCCAAGGGCGAACTTGTGGGAATATTTGATGCTGATTTTATTCCCACCCCGAATTTTATAAAAGAGACGATTCCCTATTTCTCAGACCCAAAAATTGGAATGCTCCAAACCCGCTGGGGACATATCAACAGCGATTATTCCTTGCTCACCAGGGCTCAATCGATGGGAATCGACGGGCATTTCGGCGTGGAACAGGCATCCCGTTCCTGGAACGGCTTTTTTATGAATTTTAACGGTACCGCAGGCGTGTGGCGCAAAACAACCATCGAGGATGCCGGTGGCTGGCAGGCCGACACCCTCACCGAAGATCTGGACCTGAGTTACAGGGCCCAACTTAAAGGCTGGAAACTAAAATTTGTAACCGATGTGGTCTGCCCGGCGGAGGTGCCGGTAACCATTAATGCCTTTAAATCCCAGCAGCATCGCTGGGCCAAAGGATCCATCCAGACCGCCAAAAAAAATCTTGGTAAACTTTTTAGATCCGATGCTTCGTTGCTGGTTAAAATCCAGGCCTTTTTGCATCTGACCCATTACATGGTTCATCCGATGATGCTTCTGGTGGTGCTGACCTCCATACCGATGCTGTACTCTCAATGGTTTTTTGACAGCCTTGCGTTTCCGATCATGATATTCACCCTGCTGTGTCTGGCCACCTGCGGACCGTCAACCATGTATCTGTTTTCTCAAAGAGTTCTTTATCGCGACTGGAAAAGCCGGATCAAGTTTCTGCCGTTTCTCATGTGCCTCGGGACCGGAATTGCGGTAAACAACACCAAGGCCGTCCTTGAAGCATTTTTTAATATCAAAAGCGGCTTTGTTCGCACTCCCAAATACGGCGTCATGAAACAGGAAGACAGCTGGCATGAAAAACATTATTCGATACCCTTAAATGCCATATCAATTCTCGAATTTTTCCTGGGAGTATATTCGTTGGCCGGGCTTCTGATGTTTCTCTTCTTCAGTAAATACCTTGTCAGCCCCTTCCTGCTTATTTACACTTCAGGCTTTTTCTACGTCTTTTTTCTTTCGGTCAAACATGGATATGGAAAAACCCAGTCATAAAAAGACAAACAGCTTGAATTCCCGGGCGGTTTTTGCCGCTATTGTTGGATTGGGGGTTTTATCCGCTGCGGTCTATCTTGCAAATTTTAAGGCGTTTGATCTTGTTCCGGGTTTTTCCGGGCTGGCGGGCATTCAGCGTTATGTCATCATGTTCCTGTTGCTAAGTGCCCTTTATCTGGGTGGTGTCTTTCTGATATTAAAAATGATTCCCAAAGAGGCAACATCCTGGAGCCTGATCGGCATAATTATACTTTTCGCGATTATTTTCAGGCTCAGTCTGATCCCGTCGGACCCGACGGTGCTCTCTAAAGACATGTATCGCTACATCTGGGACGGACGCGTACAGCAAAACGGCATGAATCCCTACCGCTATGCACCGGACGCCGATGAACTGGAAAACTTGCGGGATGACCAGATTTTCCCGAACATCAACCGCAAAGACTATCCCACCCTCTACCCGGCCGGAGCCCAGATATCCTTTCGGGTTTTTTATGCCCTGGTGGGCGACAGTGTCACCGGCTTCAAAGGTATCATGGTGTTTTTCGATACACTGACCATACTGGTGCTGATCGCCTTACTCCAGGCATACGGATTCGCATTATCGCGGATCATCGTCTATGCCTGGAATCCACTGGTCATATTTGAAATTGCCTATAGCGGGCATTTAGAGGGCCTCACTGTTTTTTTAATGGCCGCTGCGCTGTATTTATGCGCCATCCAAAAAAAAATACCGGGAGTTATCATGCTGGCCCTCGCAGCGGCGGTTAAAATGTATCCGGCACTCCTGCTTGCGGCCCTCTTGAATCACGGTAACCGAATTAAAGGCATGTTTGCATTTTTCATCACTTTGGTTTTGCTTTATCTGCCTTTTATTGGCGCCGGCAGTAAAATATCTGGATTTTTACCTGTTTATCTAAAAAATCCGTACGAAAGTTTTAATTTAGGCTTAAAATATCTTCTGATGCGCCTGATTCCGGGAATCGATTACTACCTGATGTCGCTGCTGTTTATCATCGCCCTGGCGATTGTCGGACTGATCGTTTTTTTAAAAAACAAAAAAGGTATTGAGGCTATACGGTATGCCTATATTTTAGTTGGATGGTTGATGATCCTGATGCCGGCCTCGCTTCACCCCTGGTATGTTATTTTGATAATTCCTTTTCTGACAGTTTATCCCAGCCCGGCCTGGATAATTTTTACATGCACCGTGACCCTGTCCTACTTGAAGTATGTGTCACCGCAGGGAATTATGCCCACCTGGATTCTGATGGTCGAATACCTGCCCCTGTTTGCACTTCTGGCAGCCGGATATATATTAAGGAAACATACCAGCCGGGGTAAAATTGCCGGTATGAATTTCAGCCGAAAAAATGAAGAAATAGCGGGGGTGCAATAATGAATCGAAACATCATCAATTTTGCAGTTTTCATATTTTTTATCATCGGTCTTTATCAGCCTGTGTCTGCGGCTGGTTTTGATCATTCAATATTTGATCAGGTTCTCAAGACCTATGTCAACGATCAGGGACGGGTGGACTATAACGGCATCGCCGGGGATCAGTCTTTCAAGTCCTATATGGATTCACTCAAATCAGCCAAATTGGATTCCATGACCCGCGACGGACAGCTGGCTTTCTGGCTAAATGCCTATAACGCCGTCACCATTGATAAAGTTATCAAGTGGAAGCCCAAAAAAAGTGTGCGCGCAACACTGATACCGGGCATCTGGACCTCAACCAAATTTTTTACCAGCCGGGAACACACAGTGGCCGGCAAGCGTTTGAGCCAGGACGATATCGAGCACGAAATTTTACGCAAGCAGTTTAAAGATCCCAGAATCCATTTTGCCATCATTTGTGCATCTTCCAGCTGTCCGCCGCTGCCCCGTTTTGCCTATACGGCAGAAAATGTGCAAACAAAGCTGGAGGAAGAAACTCGCGAATATATCAATTCGGACCGCGGAACGCGAATCGATTCGGCAAAAAATACACTCTATCTATCAAAGCTGTTTGACTGGTTTTCCGGTGACTTTGAGTCTAAGTCAGGATCGGTTCTGGATTTCTTGAAGCGATACCTCAATGAGAAAACTCTGGCATTTTTAGAGAAAAAACCCAAAATTAAGTATCTACATTACGATTGGTCGCTAAATGCCCAGGCGCCTCTCAAATAATCAGGCAAGGAGAATTTAACCACGGAACGACACGGAAAAAACACGGAAACGGCAAATATAAAATATGTTGATAAGCTGTTTAGCATCCGTGTAATTCCGTGAAAATCCGTGGTAAAAAATTCCAGAAGACAGAGGACAAATGAATTCGGAATTGGGAATGCGGAATGCGGAAAGAAAAAAAGAAGATAGATGACGGGGGTCAAAGATAAATGGTATAGGGTTTAGGGTGTAAGGTTAAAGGCTCAAGCGTACGGCCCAGGGCCAAAAGAAATAAACAAAAAGGCAGGACCATGAAAGGCCCTGCCTTTTTGTTTATTTGGCTCTCTTAAATGCCGTTGTTTTCTTGCCTGGATATCTTCACATATTTTGGAAGCCCAGCAGAAAAGATGCACGCACATTCGAGATGCGAAATAATTGTAAAATTGTATATTCAAGAATGATGCCAAACTCCGAAAAATAATTTTCTATGTAATTTCAGAACTTTACAAAAACCGATGAAATCGGGTTTTCCCGCCAAAGTGTCAATTTTCCGTCAGTCTTGTCAAATTCTTATAAATTTAAGGGATTCGGAAGCTATTGCAACTCATCAATAAGTTTTTTAAATTCGACAGAGTCCGTCAGGATCTTCCGTA
>JAIVWA010000053.1:0-13320 GCA_049190255.1 Gammaproteobacteria bacterium
GGCCAAAAATTTAGAGGTTTAGAATTCGCAACAAATCTGAATTATTGAATTAGTGACCTCAGATATCGTTGATTGGTTAATTAAAGGTCTGAACAGTGGACCAGCAAAACTATATTCAAGTCCGAAATTCGCAGATCAATTATTATAAACAGGTCCCCCTTTTCTATCAGCCGGGCACTGATTCCTATGTTTTGTACAAACCGGCGGGAACCTCTCTTACGGAAATGCGAATCAGCCAGCAACGGCATCCCTTGTTATACATCCAGGAAGAGGACAGAATCGTTGCCATTAAAGAACTTCAGAAGGGATTTAACAAACAAATTGCTCAAAGTATTACCACCGGTAATGCGGTGAGCGTCAAAACATCCCTTTGTGAACTGGTTGAAGAAACCCTGAACGAACCCCGCAGTGGAACCCTCAAAGCCTTGCCCGAAACCGTTGATTCCTTGATTACCGGGTATTCCCAACACCCTGAAATTTTAAAATCGATTGCTTTGATATCTTTTAAAGACTACACCACGGTTATTCATTCCGTAAACGTGATGGCCTTAACCCTGGGTTTTTGCTTTTACTCTAATTTTAAAATGGAAAAAACCCGGCGACTGGGGTTGAGCGCGCTGCTGCACGACGTCGGAAAAACGGAGATCCCCACAACCATTTTAAAAGCACCGCGAAAACTAACCGACCATGAATTTAGAATAATGAAAACCCATCCGACCATCGGCAACGTAATCATTCGGGAAAAAAACAAACTTGGCGGCGATATTGCGCTGGGTGCTTTGGAACACCATGAAAAACTGGACGGCAGCGGCTACCCCAAGGGTACCCGTAATATATCATATGTCGGCCAGATGCTGGGGATCATCGATTGCTATGAAGCCCTGACCAACGAAGATCGGCCCTATCGTCGAGCTCGAGAGCCGCTGGAGACCTTAAAATTTCTCAAAGATGACGTGCAGACCGGCAAATTCAACCGCGGCATATTTGAAAAATTCTGCTACAGTCTGATATAGCACAACCGAAATCTAACGCTGTTTTTGAGTCGATTTTTCCATAATTCCATCATTGCCTTATCCTCTCCGAGACGCCGGATCTGCAGACTGCAAGCCAAAAACCGAGTATCCCGACATTCCAGTCTGGTAAAGCTCCCTTATTCAGTGTATGCTTGAAAAAGAGTCCCTTGCGGACTTGTTTAGAAATCACCGTGGATTATTTCAATGTTCGTTCAACCTAAAAAAATTCTGGTCGTATTCTGGGGGTTGTTTTTCTCGGTTGCGTTTCCCGGCTGTCAGACAGTTAAATATTACAGCCAGGCGATTAGCGGCCAACATCGCATCCTTCAAAGCCGGCAGCCGATTTCTAAAATAACGGCTGATCCGAATTCATCGGAAATTTTACGTCAGCGGCTAACTTTCATAATGGATGTCAGAGCGTTTGCCGAAGACGAACTTCAACTGCCGGTGGCTAACAACTACCTTACCTATGTCGACCTTAAAAGACCTTACGTCGCATGGAATGTGACGGCGACACCTGAGTTTTCTATGGTACCCAAGACATGGTGTTATCCCTTTGTAGGCTGCGCGGCTTACCGGGGATATTTCAGTGAGGCAGATGCCCTGCAGTATGCGGATTCATTGAAAAACCAGACCTATGATGTCCATGTGGGCGGGGTAACGGCCTATTCGACCCTGGGTTGGTTTGATGATCCGGTACTGAGCACCTTTATTCGTCGATCCAAAGCAAGTTCGGCGGCACTGTTATTTCATGAACTGGCCCACCAGGTTCTTTATACGCCCGATGACACAACCTTTAATGAGAGTTTTGCCACTTTTGTGGAACAGGAAGGCCTGCGCCGCTGGCAGAAAGCCTCTGACAACTCAGCCCTTTACAGTGAATATTTAAATAATTACCGCCATCAGCAGCAATTTGTCAGATTGGTTTTAGAATATCGCCAAAAACTCGAATTGCTGTATCAAACAGATTTGGTGCCGGCCCAGAAAAGGATTGAAAAGGCGTCTATATTAGATGACCTGCGAAACGAATTCAACCATTTGAAAACGAGGCAAATCGGTCTTGCAGCCTATGATGATTGGATGAACCGGCCTTTAAACAATGCCAAAATCAGCGGCGTAGTTGCATATCACGATTTTGTGCCGGCCTTTAGTAAAATATTGGCGGAAAAAGATGGAAACCTGGCCCCATTTTATGAAGCGTGTCGGCAGCTGGCCCAAAAAAAGAAAGACGAACGGCATCGTATTTTAAAAGATGTCATGCAAAAGATGCCGCAAACGGCTATGACCGAGTTTCACCCATTCCAACTTGACAGATAAGCTCAATTTTTTTTAATATCTTACAGGAAACAAATGTACGAAAATTTTTTCAGCTTCAGCGAAAAGCCCTTTAAGCTGGTTCCAAACCCGGCCTATCTGTTTTTGAGCAAAAGTCACGAAGAAGCGCTGGCTCATCTCAACTATGCCCTGGCTCAGGGAGACGGCTTTGTTGAAATCACCGGTGAGGTTGGAACCGGAAAGACCACTCTCTGCCGGGCTTTTCTTGAAAATCTGGATAAAAACACCGCTGCGGCCTATATCTTCAATCCCAGACTGGGCCCCAAGCAACTGATTAAAACCATCAACGATGAGCTGGGCATTAAATATGACACCGATAACACGAAAGATTTGATTGACAAACTGAATGCCTTTCTCATGCGGCAAAAAGCTCAGCGCAAGAAGGTTATCCTGTTGATTGACGAAGCCCAAAACCTGAGCAAAATTATCCTGGAACAGCTACGGTTACTGTCGAATCTGGAAACCAGCAAAGAAAAACTGCTGCAGATTATTCTGGTCGGACAACCTGAGCTCAGCGACATTCTCGATTCTCATGAACTCAGGCAGCTCGGTCAACGAATTACCCTCAGGTATCATCTCATTCCGCTGAATTTCAAAGAAACCGTGGAATACATACAATACCGTATTAATATTGCCGCCCGCAAAGCCGGCCTTAAATTTGATCGATCGGCTTTTCGCCGGATATATAAATATTCGGGGGGGATTCCGCGGGTCATCAACATCGCATGCGACCGGGCGCTGTTGACTGCTTTCGGCCTCAGCCGGCACAAAATAACCGGAAGCATCGCACGGACTTCAATCAAAGAATTAAAAAGCAGAGGGGGCTCGAAAAGGGTTGGCCTGATATATGGGAATAAAGCCCTCATCATTTTTGCAGCCCTGGCCCTTGTATTAATTGCTGTTATTTTTCGGCAACCGCTCATTCAGGTAATCGACTCATTTTTTAACGAAACGCAACACACCAAAGTTGAAGCATCCACTGCGACTGAACCAGATGTGACAGCTTCTGAGACGGTCGCTCCGGAAGTGACCGTTGAAGTTGAACCGGTTGAAACGATCTCTATCGCTGAAGAGCCGGAAAATGACGCCTTGACGCCGGATCCGGTGGAAACGCTGAATTTGATGGATTATTTGGCGACCATGGATATCAGATCCTCACGCCATACCGCCTTAAAACAGGCGATGGAATTATGGCATACGCCCATAGAATCCAAACCGTATCTCAGCAGTCTGGATGATGATCAGGCCTTTTTCCGATTAACGGCCAAGCCCAGCGGTATTTTCATTCATCGTTTGGAAACAAGCATCGAACTGCTGAAGCGTCTGAATTTACCTGCAATTCTGGAGTGTTATCCGCCGGTCAGCGATGAGCCGGGCTACCTGACACTGATCAAAATTGAGGGGCATAAACTTTATTTAGGCAGTGCCCTGGGAAACCGGTTGATAGAAACAGACACCAATGAAATCAATTTTTTCTGGTCTGGTGTTGCCTATCTGCCTTGGAAAAATTTTCTATCCATCTGGGGCACCATACCGATGCGATCCAGCAAAGATTCCATCATCACCCTCAAGTTGCTGCTGCACGAGATTGGCTTTGGCAATGTTGAAATGAACGAGGAATACGACTCCTGGACGCGCAATACCATCGAGGAAATTCAGGCCAAATACGGGATCCCGGTGGACGGTTTCGTGGGTCCACTGACGAAAATTATTCTCTATCGAGAAAAGAATTCCTTTGAGATGCCGTACTTGACCCGGTAATTCAAGGTTTATTTTGTGAATGGAATAATGGAAATATGGAAAACAAAAGTCAGTTGCGAGGGATTATATAATTGAGTTCCATCCTCAAAGCCTTAAAAAGAATAGAAGGGGAATCACCGCCGCCGCAATCGTTTCCCTCTTTGCCTGGCTCAGTGGACCCGAAACAGGCCGTTAGTTCTAACGCCAGGAGGCGGTGGCTTTTTCGCAGGCTCATAACGGTCAGTTTGATCCTGCTGGTTATTGTCGCTGCCGCAATCCTTATTTACCATCAGCGGCAGTTTATTGCAGCCAAATTGTTTTCGGCTGAATCCCCGGCGGCGAAACCGCAAAAGGAGGGATCACCCGGGGAAAAACCAAATATTTTCAAGGCTAAAATTCCCCATACAAGTTCAAAGCAGATCAAAAGGAAACCAGGGCCATCACGGCTGGCAAAACACAGGACCAAAACGGCTGCACCGGGTCAAAATACCAAAGTGTCCAGAGAAGATGTAAATCCTCAACGACCCGCGGTAGCTGTCGATCGGCAGCCCCCCAAAACAATGCCGGCCATCGCGAGCAAACAGCCGCAAAGCGGCATTACCGGCCATAAACCAGCCCGGAAGCAGCCATCCCGTCAAAAGTTTAGACCTTCAAAAAAATCCATCGCCGGCAAGCGCGCAGCGTCACCTAAATCTGCTACCGGAGTTCAAAAACCCAGAAAAGCAAAAACCTATGCCAAACTGAACGATTCCAAGTTAAAGCTCCAAGCCCTGGCCTGGTCCAGCGATGCCGCCAGACGGATGGCCGTGATAGATGGCCGTATCGTCCGGGAAGGAGAATCGGTGGATGGTTATCAGATCGACCAAATCCGCCGGGAGGATGTGATTGTCAGTGACGGCAGACAATCCTGGAGTCTGGAGTTTGGATTAAAACAATAATGATGCTAAAAAAACTTCATATTTCCACACTGAGCCTGATTATCCTATTTGTGCTGGTCATTTCCGGAAAGATCCTTTTTGAAATAGATCCCTTGCAGCCCCTGGAATATAAAGTTTATGATTCTTTGTTAGGTCTGCGACAGCGAAAAGCTGCCACCCAGGTCGTCGTTTTGGCCATAGATAATAAAAGCCTTCAATCCATCGGCAGCTGGCCCTGGCCCCGCTCCTATATTGCAAGTGTGGTCCGGCGGCTTACCGGTGACGGGACCCATACCATGGGGCTGTCACTTCTATACCCTTCCAGAGAAATAAACCCCGGTCTGGAAGAAATCCGGTTTATTAAGCAGAGCCTGCCCAAAAAACCTTCAAAAGCCGAACGGAAATCGTTAAAAGAAATATCCGGCAATTTGACTGAAGCTTTAAAAAGGCTGGATCATGATCAGCAGTTAATTACGGCGATCCGTGCCGCACGCAGGGTCGTGTTACCGTTGCGATTCACCCTGGACCTGGAAGACTCCCCAGGCAGTAAACCACCGCCGCTATCGGCCTGGTTGGAATTGAATTCCATGGATCCGAAATCCTATTCCAAAGATCAACCGGGTTTGAGCCATGGCGATACACGCTATCGAGGTATTTTGAAAGCGCGGAACGTAACCGCCGGAGGCCTCATCCAGCCCTATGAAGAGCTGTCAAGAAAGGCCGGTGCCCTGGGACATACCAACATCATTGCCGAAAGTGACGGAGTGGTTCGCAAAATGCCCTTGCTGATCAATTATCAGTCAAGGGATTTTCTTTCCTTTGCGTTGCAGGTGGCCAGAAAACATTCGGGTGTGCGGTTAAAAGACATAAAGACCGGCAGTACCGGACTCGATTTAAAACGGTTGTCCATACCAACCGAAAAAAATCACAGCATGTTTATCGATTTCAGCGGCCAAAAAGCCAATATTCGCCAAATATCGTTTCTGGATGTTATGTATGGAAAAATACCACCGGAGGATTTTAAAGGAAAGATCGTTCTGATTGGAGTTACGGCTGAAGGGATGGCTTCCCGGTTTAGAACTCCTTTAAATTCAAGTGTTTCCGAAATTGAAATAGAAGCTAATGTCGTCGAAAACATAGTCAACGGCCAATTTATTTCACGCCCTTCCTGGGTCTTTGTTCTGGAGATCCTGGCTTTATTGTATTTTGGATTTTTTCTGTTGTTTGTGATTCCCAGAGTCACCCCCCGTATCGGGGTTCTGATCATGGGAATATTTTTAATCATCTGGCTCGGTGCCGGTGCGGTCCTGTTTGTCGCCAACGGAACCTGGTTGAAAATCCTGACGCCTGTTATTCTTTCGATCGTGGGTTTAATACTCACCAGCGGCATGCGGCGCGTGGCTGAAAAACAGGATGAAAATGCTCAACTGAACAGAAGCCTGGGGCTGGCATTGCAGGGACAAGGCATGCTGGACATGGCCTTTGAAAAATTTTTGAAGTGCCCGATTGAAGATAAAGCAGCTCAAAAACTGTTTTACAATCTGGGGTTGGACTTCGAACGCAAGCGGATGTTCAACAAGGCTCTGGCCGTCTACCGTCAGATTTTGCAGGCTGGAAAATATAAGGATGTCAAGGCAAGAATAAAAAAGCTGGTCTCCCTGGAAAATACCCTGGTTATGTCAGCCGGCTCCCCTAAAAAAGAAACCACTTTCCTGGTGCAAAACGGTACCACCCGACCGACCCTCGGCCGCTATGAAATTTTAAAAGAGCTGGGACAGGGAGCCATGGGCACGGTCTACCTCGGAAGAGATCCAAGCATCCAGCGCCAGGTTGCTATTAAAACCCTCCCTTATGCGGAAATCGCCGTGGATGAATTGGCCGATGTCAAAGCACGTTTTTTCCGTGAGGCCGAAGCCGCCGGGAAGCTTTCCCATCCAAATATCGTAACCATTTACGATGTGGGTGAGGATCACGACATGGCCTATATTGCAATGGAATTGCTGGACGGCCAGGATCTGACCCATTGTTGCCAGAAAGGCCAGCTGCTGCCGCTTAAGCGGGTTATCAATATCATTTCAGCGATCGCGGAAGCTTTAGGCTATGCGCATGACCGGCAGGTCGTGCACCGTGATATCAAGCCGGCCAATATCATGCTCATGAAAAATGACCAGGTCAGGGTCGCCGATTTCGGTATTGCCCGGGTCATTTCTTCATCCAAAACCCATACCGGCGTCATATTTGGTACTCCCAATTACATGTCCCCCGAACAGGTGGCCGGAAAAAAAGTCGACGGCCGGTCAGATCTTTTTTCTCTCGGGATTGTGTTCTATGAGATGCTGACAGGCAAAAGACCGTTTAGCGGTGATAGTATGACAGCCCTTCTGTATGCCGTCGCCAATACAGAGTACGTGCCGCTCGAGGAAATAGCACCTAAAACCCCCCCCGGCTATGTTCGGATCATCGAACGAATGCTCGCCAAAGGAGTTTCCAAAAGGTATCAATCCGCCTCCCAGGTTATCAAAGATATCGATCAGTGCCAGGAAACGTTGAACTGAAAAAAAAGGTAAAGATATCCGGTCAACAGCCGATAATAATCTTAGAAGTCATGCCGGATAGCGATAGGCGGCAACCTGTTCATATTACAATCAATTGGAGGGACCCATGCTGAAAATAGTATTAAAGCTGAAAAACACCGAGCTTAAAACTCTCGAAACCGATAAAGACTCAATTAGCATTGGACGCAATAATAACAGTGATATTCAAATCAACAACCTGGGCGCTTCCAAAAAGCATGCCGCCATCACCCGGCAAGATGGTACTTATTTCCTTGAGGATCTCAACAGCACCAACGGCACCCTTCTAAATAACGAACCGATCACCAAAGCCGTCTTATCCGCTAAAGATGTAATCACCATCAGCAAGCACACCCTTCATGTTTCAATCCAGAAAGGCCCAAATGCCACCCAGGGTATTCCGGAAGCCACTATAAAGATTTCGCCCTAAAACCAGTCACATCCCCCTAAACCGGACAAGTCGGAATTGACTATTGAATATTTGTGGTCAGCCGAAGGCGGATCGCTCCGTCATTTTTTTGCCACAAAATGCACAGAAATAATTACTAAGGTACTAACATTCCAGAATTTTAATGTAGCTAGTCTGCAGGATGACGGCAATGCGAACAGAATTCGCCTAAATTCAAGCAGCTAGTCAATTCGAACGAAATTCCCCATCGTTATCCGTTGAAGCTAGGATTCCTCCGGCTGCTACCAGGAAAACTTCGCAGACAATACCGGCTTCAGCATGTTTCACTTGATTTACTAGCCAAAATCTCGTATAATAGGATAAAGCTAGCATGAAAGGAGGATTTTTTCATGAAAATGCATTCGATCGAAATTGATGATGGCGTCTGGCATCATTTGCAACAACATGCTGAGCCATTTATCGATACACCCAATTCGGTGCTAAGCAGACTTCTATTCGGTGAAAAAGAGAAAAAGGAAGAGAGCGCTTCGGTTTTTTCGATACCGTCGGTCACCATTCAGGGGTTGCCCAAATCATTGGCGCAAATCCTTGAAGTTATTTATGAAATGGAGGTCAATGGGTATAGCCGCACCGAGGCAACCAATCGCGTGGCAAAAAAAAGAGGGACTGCCCCTCAAACCGTAACTGATAAATATTGCCGCCAGCTGGGTAGAAGGGCTCATGAAATCGATGAATTGTTAACCGAACCCGGATATAGTGGTTTTAAGGATCTTCTAGCAGGCAAGTATTCTGATCATCAAGCGATTATTGACATGTATTTTGACAGTATGATGTCCGATTCTGAAGACGCCGACTTCTTGGCACTTGAAAAAAACTAGTTTATCCTAGTCGCCTTATTTATATAGAGGAGAAATTTCGCGCAGCGTGGTGACAACATTTTTTAATGAGGTCAAAAACGCGGTCACATCCGCTTCAGTGTTGTCCGCTCCGAAAGAAACCACCAGGGTCCCCTGGGCATCCGCATGACTGAGCCCCAATGAAAGCAGTACGTGGGATGCTCTCAGCGAACCCGTGGCACAGGCCGAACGGGTAGATACCGCCATACCGTCATCATCGAGCATCAACATAACACTTTCGCCTTCGATATATTGGATGGAAACGGAGACCAGGTTGGGCAGACTGTGTCGCGGGTGGGTGTTAATGATACATTCATCGATATAATCGGGCAATTCCCCCAGAAATTTTTCCTTCAGATTTTTAAGATGATGGTAGCGTGAATCCATATCCCGCACGGCCAGTTCGGCGGCTTTTCCCATGCCGATTATCCCGATCAAATTTTCAGCACCGGCACGTTTATTATTTTCCTGGACGCCGCCGTCTATCAGGGGAAAAACACGGGTCCCGCGACGGATATACAGCCCGCCGACTCCAGCGGGACCATAAACCGTATTGGACGCAAAACTCAAAAGATCAACCCCGATCTCTTGTACATTCAGGGGGACCACACCGACCGAATCAACGGCATCTGAGTGGAATATAATTTTCTTTTCCCGCGTGATTTTTGCAATCTCTTCAACCGGCTGTATGGTTCCGGTTTCGTTGTTGCTGTGCATAATCGAGACCAGAATCGTTTTATCGGTAATGGCCTCGGCAACATCTTTAGGGTCCACCCGACCCTTTTCGTCAACTGACAAAGATGTCACTCTGAATCCCGCTGACTTTAAACGTCGCAAACTCCTGATGACCGCATTGTGCTCGATATTTGAGGTAATAATGTGTTTACCTTTATCGGCATTGGCCATCGCCACGCCTTTGACGGCATGATTCACCGATTCGGTGCCGCCGGATGTAAAAACGATTTCTTTGGGCATGGCGGCATTGATCAGCTTCGCTACCGATTCACGCGCCTGTTCCAGGACTTCAGCGGCTTCTTCCCCGTCCCGATGCTGGCTGGACGGGTTATGGTAATCCTTATTGATCGCCTCGATCATCGCTTCTTTAACCTCAGGCAAAAGCGGATTCGCTGAAATATGATCGAAATTTATGGATTTCATGTTCATATCCTTCGTCACTCGCCACTTATCATTCTAGTGTTCTTCTTCAAGACTCGACTGACAGGCGTCACAAAATGTCGCATCTTCGGACAGCTCGATATCGCAGTAAGGGCAGTAGCATTTATCCCCGTGAGTGTGTTCATGTTCATCCTTGCGCTTTGGCTCTGAACGGGTTACACCGGCCTTTCCGTCCTCGTAATCCTTAATCGCCAATTGCAGGGCATCCGCCCCCAAATTGGAGCAATGAAGCTTATTTTTCGGCAGCCCTTCCAGAGCAGCGGCCACATCTTTATTGGTGATGCTTTTGGCTTCTTCGATCGTTTTCCCCATGGCGATTTCCGTCAGCATGCTTGATACAGCGATAGCGGATCCACAACCAAACGTCTGAAATTTGATGTCTTTGATCTGATCATCTGATATTTTCAGATAGATCGTCATGATATCACCACACAGGGGATTTCCCACCTCTCCGACGCCGTCAGCCCCCTCGATCACTCCCACATTGCGTGGATTCCGAAAATGTTCCATAACCGTTTTGTTGTACATGCCGACTTCCTCCTTCAGCGCTCGATAGGTTCGAGCTAAATTGACGGTTTCGTAAAAAGTCAGAAAAGCAAACTTTTTACGAGTGTGTTTGGTATTTGGTATTTAGTATTCTAAAATCCTTATATTGCATTATATATTTCATACCAAATACCAAACACGAAACACCAAACACTTGATGAATTCGACTTTTTACGAATTCATCAAACTAGGGATATTACATTTTTTGTTGTCATTCTGCAACCAATAATCCGAACAATATTTTTATCGGACATGTTGATACCTACACCGTAAACTGATAGTATTAAATATCCCCACTCGGGGTGTCAATTAATTCGGAAAAAATATGAGCACACGCAAAAAAGTAATCACCTGGTTGTTCAGAATTCTTGTGGTTATAACCATTCTGATCGTCGTTGCCATGGTCCTGTCTCCCAGACTGATCAATTTAGACCTGGTGCGATCCAGTATAAGAGACAGGATGTCGCATGATCTCGGCGCTGAAATTAAATACCGCCAGATGGTGCTGTCCTATTTTCCCCGCCCGCATGTCGTGATACACCGAGCAGAAATTACCATTCCCGACAGCTTCACGATTAAGATCCACCGCCTGAAGATTTATCCTAAAATATTGCCTTTGCTCAGGGGTGATCTCCAGGTGTCCAGCGTCAGGCTTGAATATGCCGATTACTTCATGAAACTGCCTCAAATCAGCGATACGGCACCCCAGCCTGGGGAGACAATCTCATTTGATACTATCGTCAGAGAGATAACCACAGCCGTAAAGGGTCTTCCGGGATTCAAGTTGCCGGATCTTAACCTCAAGGTAAGATACGGCAAAGTAAACCTGGTTGATCCGTTCGGGCGCAAGTTTAAACTCAGGGAATTGCATGCCGGCTATCACGGCAGCCCGGACCAAGTCGATTTTTCCATCCGGTGCAAATCCAATCTATGGGAAAAAATTGAGATCAATGGTTTCTTGAATCCATCTGATTTTAAGGGCCGCGGAAAAATTCAGCTCTCTCGTTTCCGTCCTCAGATTTTATTGGCTTACCTTATGCCAAATTCCGCGCTGCAGATCACCGAAACCAGGGCCAATCTGACCATTGATTTTGAGTCACAGGGCGCCGGAAAACTAACGGCAGACTTCGATGGTGCTATTCCCGTTGTCGAATTGCGTCACGGGGGAAAAAAGCTGGCATTCAAAGGCAGTCATATCAGAGGGACTTTTGCCGTTGGCGATAAAGCCATCAATGCTAAAGTCACGGAGCTGGAAATGGATTATCCCCAGCTGAAGGCGACCGCCATGTTTGCTTATGACGATGATCAGCATGACATCCGGCTTGCCATCAACGGCTCGGAGATCCATGTGGATTCGGTAAGAAAAATGGCCCTCGCCCTGGCAGGTGAATCTGAAATCGTACGGGAAATATTCAACATCGTCAGGGGGGGGCATGTCCCCTGGATAAGCGTTGAGGTCCAGGGGCATTCAATGGCGGAATTAGGAATGCTCGACAACATTGTCCTAAAGGCAAGGATGACCCGGGGCAAGATTTACATTCCGGGAGTTGAACTGGACCTGGAAGATGTCTACGGCGATGCCCTTATCTCGGGAGGAATTTTAAATGGCGCTGATCTTCAGGCACGAATGGGAAAAACGCACGGGCAAAACGGCACGTTGAAACTGGGCCTGAATGATGCTATGGCGCCTTTCAAACTCAAGATCGATGTCAACGCTGATCTCACACAACTTCCGCCGGTGCTGAACCGGATCGTTGACGATAGGGACTTTCACAATGAGCTTGCAAATATCAGTGAACTGCAAGGGTCTGCCGTTGGAGTATTGACCCTGGGCGAAGACTTGGAAAACCTGAGAGCCACGGTGGAAGTCTCAAAAGCCAGTTTAAGCGCGCGCTACAAGCACATACCCTATCCGCTTAAACTTGACGGCGGGCACTTTGTCTATGACGGCGACCGCATCACGATTGAAAAATTTAATGCCGCTATCGGCAACTCCACCCTGCAGCAGTTTTCTTCCGCCATCGACTGGACCGGGACGCCAAGTCTCGACTTTAAAACCAAATCGGCCACATTCCACCTGAATGAACTTTATTCGTGGCTGCTGTCCTTTGAGATGTTCAGAAAAAATTTTAAATATATTCGTTCCATAGCTGGTAATGCCTCGGTTAAGAATTTAACTATCAAAGGCCCGCTCTTCAGTCCGCAAGACTGGCACTTTAAAACTCGCGGTGCTGTCAACAGGCTTACCGTAACCTCCAAAAATCTGACCAAGTCCTTGCAGGTATCTAAAGGTCAATTTTCCTGGCAGGGAACCCGAATCGCATTTAATGATCTGAATGCAACTTATGGACGGTCTTCGGTAGTGCAGATCGCGGGAGATGTAAACTGGGCCCAAACACCGATATTTGCAGCCCGGTCAGGCCCGGCAAGCATATCCCTGGATGATATAAATCCTAGTATTTTTTCTTTTAAAAACATTGCAGATGCCCTCGACCAGTATAAGCCCTTGAGCGGTGCGCTGGCATTTAACAGCCTGGCGATTCGCTGTCCAGTTTCGGAACCGACCGCCGGAAAGCTGTCTTTTTCATCCGACGTTAAACAGCTGACAATAACCTCCAAACGATTGCCGGGTCCGCTACGAATCGACAAGGGGCAAATCTCCTGGAATCAGACAAAGTTTACCTTAACAGATATCGATGCCTCGCTGGGAAAATC
>JAIVWA010000054.1:0-13285 GCA_049190255.1 Gammaproteobacteria bacterium
AGTTTCATACAAGAGGTTGAGAAGTTACCGCCGTTAAGAGGTTACAAGCGTTAACCATGAACGGTTACGGTAATAGCCCCAGTTGGTCCAGCTTTTCTTCTGCGGGTCGGCCGTTTTCATCCCAGCCCATGGCGGCATAAAATTCCCGTTTCATGGGTTCCATCCATTCCTGGGGTTTGGATGGCTGTTTTCCGGCATTATATTCTTTTTCAAAAAACATATCCGGCAGGCGATCGTCCGCCTCAGTCGCACCGAATCGCAGATTGATCAGTCTTTCCAGGTTGAGGATTCTTTCCCCGGCGGCAAAAAGGTCCCCAACACTGACAGGTTGATCCGTCAACTCCGATGCCAATTCGGCTTCAGCCACCAAATCGTAGGCACAGATAAGGCACAAGGCCGGCACCTTGCACAAACCAAGGCAGTCCATAACCATGCCGACAATCATGGACTGTCTGACCAGCGCCGCTTTCCCATGGATGGAATTGAGATCGATCGTTTTCGGGAGTCCGAACTCTTCAATCTTTTCATCCGGCATCCATTTATACTCCAGGGTAGCATAGACGTCACTAAAATCGGCCCCCCGGTTGGAAACCGTATATCCCAGGGCCGTGCCCATGATGTTATCGGGATGATAGCCGGCTAATTCAAGTCCCTTGACGTGGGGAGCATAGTTTTCGGCACCGCGGCCGATGATCCGGGCGGCCTGGCGAACGCCTTTGGCAAGAATACCTCCAAATCCCTCACCAGCGGCCATCTGTTTGATCAAAACCTCCATGGCCTCGCCGTTGCCCCAGGAAAGGTCCAGGCCGCCGGTGTCCTCCGGGGTCAGGATTCCTCGATCAAAAAGGTCCATGGCAAAGGCGATGGCACCTCCGGCGGAAATGCTGTCCATGCCCAGACGGGAACACAGGTTATCCAGGTAAACCAGGGTTTCCAGATCAGTCAAACCGCACCGGGACCCCAGCGACAACATGGGCTCAAACTCGGGCCTTACCGCTTTTCTGCCCTTTAATTTTCCTTCAGGAAACTCCAGCTCAGCCTTACATCGCACGGGACAGCGATAACAGCCGCGCGTGCGGGTGATATTTTTTTCAAGATTTTTGCCATCGATTTGCCCGGCGGCCTCAAAGGTATTTTCTCTGAAATTGCGGGTTGCCAGAATCCCAAGATCATCGGCCCATTTGACGTAACCGGCCCCGCCGTGTTTTTTAATATCTTTGTAGTGCGGAGAATTTTTCATCTGCCAGATATAGCGCTTAATGGCTTCGTGCCCGTTTTCACCGGCCCGGAATAATATTTTCTTTTTCGGCTCTTTGACCACAATGGCCTTCAGGTTTTTAGAGCCCATGACGGTCCCCATGCCGGTTCGTCCGGCGGCATGGTCCCGGTCCGTCATGATGCAGCCAAACAATGTGCCACTTTCACCGGCCGGACCGATGGTCATAATCTCCAATTTTTCACTGCCCAGCTTTGTTTTGAGTTGTTCATCGGTCTGCCAGGTGTCCAGGCCCCAGATAGATCTTGCGTTGCGAATTTCAATTTTATCGCCGTCAATCCAGAGATAGACGGGTTCCGGTGATTTGCCGCGGATGATCAAGCTTTGAATGCCGCTGGATCGGAGTTTGGCCCCAAAATTGCCGCCGATATTTGAACTCCCCAAAAGTCCGGTAAGGGGTGAGCGGGCATTGATGTGGAGCCTGGCCGAGGCCGGAGCAGCAGTGCCCGTAAGCAATCCACAGGAAAAAAGGAGTATGTTTTCAGGACCCAGAGGGTCTGCGTCAGCGGGCATATGGTTGTAAAGATATTGGACGTTGAAACCACGGCCACTAAGATATTTCCACTGGAGATCATCAGGATATGGTAGAAATTTCCAATCTCCTGCACTTAAATCAATTTCAAGAATTTGTCCTGCAAACGCCATGGTCTCATTTTACCTTTTCAGTAAAATATGGTGCTGATTGTATATCAATCGGCGAAAGTTTTTAGTATAGAAAAATGGATATTTGGTGTCAAGAAGGATGAATCGGTTGGCCGGTTAGCCCGTTGTCCCGTTAGCAGTGAACCGGTTCTTCACTACCGGCTAACCGGCTAACGGACAAACCGGCCAACCTTCATTCACTTACTTCAATTCACCAACACTTTTTTCCACCGCCGCCAGGATCTTTCCACTGCGAATCAGGTCTTTCATCGCCATGATGTCATTGGATAAGATGCGGTCTTTTTCCAGGGGGGGAATCGTCTGACGAATGACCTGGTAGGCTTTCAGGGTGCCTTCACCGGGCTTGAGATTGGTAAAAAGATCCAGGGCCTGGGCGCCGCATAAGAGCTCGATGGCGATCACATTTTCCGCATTCATGATAATTTCCCGGCACTGGCGGGCGGCAATGGTTCCCATGGAAACATGGTCTTCCTTGTTGGCCGAAGTGGGAATGGAGTCCACACAGGCGGGATGGCAAAGCACCTTATTTTCAGACACAAGGGCAGCCGCCGTATACTGGGCGATCATAAACCCCGAGTTCAGACCGCCGTCACGGACTAAAAAGGCCGGCAGTCCGCTCAGCTTCGGATTCACCAGCCGTTCAATCCGTCGTTCGGATATATTGGCCAGCTCGGCAACGGCCATACTGAGAAAATCCAGGGCCAGGGCCACCGGTTGTCCATGAAAATTGCCTCCCAGCAAAAAGTCCTGAGATTCGGAAAAAATAAGCGGATTGTTGGTCGATGAGTTCATTTCAGTTTTAATCACCCGTCGGCAATAGTTGATGGCATCTTTGGTTGCACCGTGCACCTGGGGGGAACAACGCAGGGTGTAAGCATCCTGAACGCGGGAGCAGTCCTTGTGGGAGGTAATGATTTCACTATTTTGAATAATTCGCTCCATGTTGTCGGCCGCGGCCGCCTGGCCCGGATGGGGTCTAATCTCATGAATTCTTTTATTAAACTCGGTGCGGCTTCCCATCAGGACTTCGAGGCTCATGGCGGCTGCAAGGTCGGTCATCTTGGAAAGTGTAACGGCACTATCAACTGCAAGGGCACCGATGGCGGTCATTACCTGGGTGCCGTTTACCAGGGCCAGGCCTTCACCCGATTCCAACCGGATCGGCTTTAAGCCGCATTTGCTGAGTACCTGGCTGCCGGACATTCTCTGGCCTTTATAAAACGCTTCCCCCAAACCGACTAAAACCAGCGCCAGATGAGCCAGGGGCGCCAGGTCTCCGCTGGCCCCGACGGAACCTTTTTGCGGAATAACCGGACACACGCCCCAGTTGAGCAGTGCCAGCAGGTGCTGGACGGTCTCCAGACGGATGCCGGAATGTCCCCGGGCCAGGTCCTTGATCCGCAACGCCATCGTGGCGCGAACGGTTTCTTCATCCAGCGGCTCTCCAACACCGGCGGCATGGCTCATGAGAATATTTTCCTGCAGACGCCGGGTGTCCTTTTTGGAAATGGCCACGTCACTCAAGGCGCCGAATCCGGTGGTAATGCCATATATGGTCTTTTCGTCTTCGACCCATTTTTCAATCAGCCGGCGGGTTTTACGAATTCTTTCTTCGGCGCCTTGTGTTAATTTAGCCTGAGCCCCTCCCCTGGCAATGGCCATCAGATCGGCCAGGGTCATACCGTCAAAACCGAGAGAAATCGCTTTCATAATAGAATTTCCTATAGCTTTCTTTTCGACATTATATTTTCACCGCCCGCTACGCTCGAGATCGCAGAGCACGCAGAGGCAAAATCCGCAAGGGCATAATAAAGATATGGTTTTTCTCTGCGCTCTCGGCGAGCTCTGCGGTGAATACATCATTTGTTAGCCCGTATGTTTTTAATTCGGCAACTGTAATCGTTCACAGTGGACGTCAACCCTGAACCTCTGAACCTTGAACCCCTGAACGGTTACCGATAAATAACGTAATGCGGATTGAGTGTCAAGACAGATGAAACACCATTCGGACCCGGGTTCCCTGTCCTTTGGCCGATTCAACCGCAATTTCGTCTGAATTTTTTTTCATGTTCGGCAACCCCATGCCGGCGCCGAACCCCATTTCCCGGTGTTCGTCCGAGGCGGTGGAAAATCCTGCCTGCATGGCCTTTTCAATATCTTCAATCCCCGATCCGTTATCCGATATTTCCATTACCAGCGTGCCGGTATCTATTTCGACACTCAGCTGTCCGTCGCCGCCGTGCATGACCACATTCATTTCGCCTTCATAGCCGCAAATGGCGATTCGACGTATTATTTGAGGGTCAAAGTCCAGGGATTTGAGAAGATTTTGAATATTGATCGAAGCCTCACCGGCGTGGATGAAATCTTTAGCGTTGATTCGATATGTTTTTTTTAAACCAGTCATAGTTTCTGATAGCCTCATCTACCCTAATATGACCAAAGTATGGCAGTAAGAAGATTAAGTGTCAAGACACAGATACGCGCTTTATATGGTTTAAGCTTTTAAAACCCTTTACCATCCTGGCTTTTTTTGTTATTCGTCTCTCTTGTGCTGATTTTAGCAAAAAATTCTTAACGAGATCCTAAATAGACGAAAGATCTCCGTTCAGGGGTTCAAGGTTCAGAGGTTCAGGGGTTCAGGGTTCAGAGGTTTGAGTCTTCGCGATAAACGCTACGCCCCCACAAGCAGGGTTCAACGGTTACGACGAAAGGATATCCGTATGAAAATAGGCATTATTGGTGGTTCCGGATTAGATGACCCCGAGATGATAAAAGATCTGCAAACTCAACGCCGGAAGACGCCTTATGGTGAAGCCACGACAACGACCGGCAGGCTGAACGATGTTGAAATTGTATTTGTCGCAAGACATGGCAATAACCATCATATGAGTCCAACTCACGTTAATTATCGCGCCAATATTCAGGCCCTCAAGGATTTGAAGGTCACCCATATCATTGCAACCAATGCCTGTGGAAGTTTGAAAGAAGAAATTGATCGCGGTGACTTTATAATTCCCTCCCAGTTCATTGATTTTACGAAACGCAGGATAAATACCTTTCATGATGATTTCAGCGATGGCATGCATCATGAGGTAATGGCTGATCCCTTTGATAAATCGTTGAGCAATTTGTTATACTCGGTCGCCAAAAAGCTGAATTTTAGAATTCATAAAGACAAAACGCTGGTAACGATCGAAGGGCCCAGATTTTCAACCCGGGCGGAATCAAAAATGTATATTGCCTGGGGAGCGGATATCATTAATATGACGGTGGCAACCGAGGCTGCACTGGCCAAGGAGGCCATGATCCCCTATGCCGTTATTGCCATGTCGACCGATTACGATTGCTGGAAAGAAGACGAAGAGATGCCGGTCTGGCAGGACATTTTGGATATTTTTAATAAAAATGCAGATAATGTTAAAACAATTTTATTAGAAACAGTTAGCCAATTATCAGCACAAGAAGGTGCGAAATGAAATCTACCACTCCTGGGTCCGTTGAAAATTTTGATTATACCAAAAGCTGCGAATATATTAAAAGCAAAGTGCGATCGATTCCAAATTGGCCCATCAAAGGTGTCATATTCAGGGATATTACGACGTTATTGCAGGACCCCAAGGCTTTTAAGGAAATTTGTCAGATTTTTTACAATCGCTATGCCAACGAGAAGGTCGATAAAATTGTCGGCATAGACGCCCGGGGATTTTTATTCGGATCGGTCCTGGCGGTTGAGTTGGGTATAGGATTTGTCCCGATACGAAAGAAAGGCAAACTTCCTTACAAAACCATCAGTGAATCTTACACCCTGGAATACGGGGAGGAAACCATTGAAATCCATGAGGACGCCATCGACCGTGGCGACAGAATTGTAATCATAGATGATTTGATGGCAACCGGCGGCACAATTGCAGCGTCGGCGGCCCTGGTGGAAAAACTCGGTGGGGATATTTTGGAATGCGCGTTTGTCATAGAGCTTCCGGACTTAAAAGGTCGAGAAAAAATGGGTGACCGAAACCTGTTTGCGATCCTTGAATTTGAAGGAGAGTAAGGAATAAGGAATGACGAATGAATAATGACGAATGGTGGAATCGCTTCGCTCTGTCATCTGTATTTACAATACCATTTATTGACATTGCATACATAAAGAGATTCATCAAACTTCGGGAAAAGTGACTTTAAATCATAAAATAGACAGAATACCTTAATTCGTCATTCGACATTCGTCAATTGTCATTCCAAACATTCGTCATTTGACATTCTAAGGTGTTTGTGTGATATTGCCAACTTCGATTTCTAATTTCCCACCTGATTACTATAGAATAGCCGGAGGTGATTGTATGACCGACGATAGCCATCCTCAACATCCTGATATCTCCAATGATATGTGGACTAAAATCGACGAAATTATTACCGCCAACCGGAATATTGCCGGTTCGATAATCGGTGTTTTAAGAGAATGTCAGGACGTTGTGGGATACCTTCCTGTTGAGTTGATTGATTATATCAGCTACGGCCTTAACCTCTCCTCCAGTGAGGTCTACGGTGTTGCTTCTTTCTATTCGCTGTTCTCGTTTGAGCCCAAAGGCCGCCACCTGATTAAGGTGTGCATGGGCACCGCCTGCTATGTGAAGGGTATCAAAGAGGCTATCAGCCGTATCGAAAACCAGTACAACGTCAAAGAAGGCGGTATGACTGAGGACAAGCGGTTTTCCCTGGAAGCCGTCAGGTGCTTGGGCGCCTGCGGGCTTGCACCGGTGGTGGTAGTGGATCAGGACACCTACGGCGCTGTAAAAGCAGATAAGGTCGTTGAGACCCTTGAAAAATACAAATAGCCGTGCGCCGGACAGCGGATGAAAATATCAGAAATCAATGGTCTCAGAGGGCTTGATGGTTCCTGGTGACGCAGTCCAATTGGGAGTAAGGAATGAACAAAGTAAGAACGCAGTTGATGCTCTGTGGCGGTACAGGATGTCATGCCAGCGGGACGCGAGAATTTCGAGAAACCCTTCAAAAGGAACTTGAGCGTCAGGGACTTGCCGAGGAGATCAAAATTATCGAAACCGGCTGCAACGGTTTTTGTGCGGTCGGTCCGGTCATGCTGGTTCAACCCGAGGGAATTTATTATCAGAAACTCAGATCCAAGGATGTTCCCCATTTGGTTGAAGAACATTTTCTAAAAGGCCGTCCGGTAAAGAAATTGTTTTACGTAGAGCCCGCCTCCAAAGAAACCATTCCGAATATGGACCAAATCCCTTTTTTCGCTCACCAGATGTTCTGGGTGATGCGCAACAAAGGGGCCATTGATCCGGAGGTTATTGAGGAATATATCGCCAATGACGGCTATTTTGGCGTCGCGAAAGCCTTGCAGGAAATGACGCCGGAACAGATAATCGCAGAGATTAAAATCTCCGGGCTCAGGGGACGGGGCGGCGCCGGTTTCCCGACCGGCTTAAAGTGGGAGTTTGCCAGCCAGACGTCGGGAGATGTCAAATATGTTCTGTGCAATGCGGATGAAGGTGATCCCGGCGCATTTATGGACAGAAGTATTCTCGAAGCCGATCCCCATGCCGTGCTTGAAGGGATGATTATTGCTGCCAGGGCCATCGATGCCCGTCAGGGAGTCATTTATGCCCGAACGGAATATCCATTGGCCATCCGCAGGTTGGGGATTGCCATCCAACAGGCTCGAGATCTCGGATTGCTGGGCGAAGATATTCTGGGCACCGGTTTTGATTTTGATATCGAGATCTATCAGGGAGCCGGGGCCTTTGTTTGCGGTGAAGAAACAGCCCTGATGCGATCGATTGAAGGCAAGCGCGGCATGCCGCGGCCTCGCCCGCCGTTTCCTGCCCATAAAGGCTTGTGGGATAAGCCGACCGTTTTGAATAATGTCGAAACGCTGGCCAATATCGGCCAGATCATATTAAACGGCGGCAGCTGGTATGCCGGTGTCGGCACCGAGAGCAGCAAGGGAACCAAAGTTTTTGCCCTGTCCGGCGATGTGAATAACATCGGTCTGGTGGAAGTGCCGATGGGGACAAGCCTTCGAACCATCATTTATGACATCGGCGGCGGTGTCCCCAAAAAGAAAAAATTCAAGGCCGTTCAACTCGGGGGTCCTTCCGGCGGTTGCGTTCCGGAACAACATCTGGACACACCGGTGGACTACGAGGCCATCGCCAAGGTCGGGGCTATCATGGGGTCCGGCGGGGCGATTGTCATGGATGAAAACACCTGCATGGTGGATATGGCCCGCTTTTTCATGGACTTCGTTCAGGATGAATCCTGTGGAAAGTGTACCCCCTGTCGTGAGGGGACACGGCGACTTTTGCAGCTGCTTGAAAAGTTGTGTGAAGGCAGGGGGCAGTCCGGCGATATCGAAATTATGGAGGAACTTTCCGCCACCATCAAGGAAACGGCTCTGTGCGGGCTGGGGCAAACAGGTCCCAATCCGGTCCTTTCCACCCTGCGCTATTTTAGAGATGAATATGAGGCCCATATCTACGAAAAACGGTGTCCGGCCAAGCGCTGTGTGGAACTATTGCGATTTGAAGTCGAGCCGGACATGTGCACGAAATGCGGTCTTTGCTTCCGGAGCTGTCCGGTGGATGCCATAACCTGGCAAAAGAAAGAGGTTGCCTTAATCGACAAAGAAAAATGCATCAAATGCATGACCTGTTTTGAAAAGTGCCGCTTTGACGCGATCTTCTAGATAAATGCATTATCATTGCAATAAATAATATTCAGGTAATCAAGAAATTCTTCAGCTATAAAGAGAACGGAGTAATGGAGTGTTGGAGTATTGGAGTGATGTATGACATTGCTGAAGACCCAATACTCCAGTACTCCAGTACTCCATCGACGAGATACTCAGAAAAATGCCAATCAATTATGATTCTGGCAAACCATAACATACTTGTAATTCGTTACGGGGTGGTAACATGACTGCAGCGCTTATATTGATGGGAGCGATGGGCCTGGTAATCAGTACGGTACTGGCTCTGGCGTCGAAAATTTTTTATGTCTACGTTGATCCTAAGATCGAGGACGTCGAGGACGCACTGCCGGGCGCCAACTGAGGCGGCTGCGGGCTGCCGGGTTGCAGCGCCAATGCGGAAGCGATTGTGGCCGGAATAGCAGCGCCCAATTCCTGCGTGGCTGCCGGTGCCGAGGTGGCTGAAGCCATCGCCGAAATTATGGGGATCAAAGTTGAGGCCAAAGAGCCGGATATCGCTCGGCCGGGATGTTATTTCGGGGTGCAGGATGCAGATTTGAAGTACATCTATGATGGACTGGATGACTGTCGTGCGGTGGCCCTTTTAGGCGGAGGAATGAAGGTGTGCACCATCGGCTGTCTGGGCCTGGGTACCTGTGCCAAAGCATGCCCCTTTGATGCCATCTCCATGGGACCGCAAGGGCTGCCGGTGGTGGACGAAAAGAAATGCACCGGCTGCGGGACCTGCGAACGGGTCTGCCCGAAACACATCATTAACCTGTCCTCCGTGACCCGCCGCATTATGAGAGAATACACCACCGAAGAATGTACCACGCCATGTCAGCGTAGTTGTCCGGCCGGCATTAATATCCGTGAATATATCCGGCAGATCTCGCTGGGCAATTATCATCGTGCGGTTCAGATCATCAAGGAGCGCAACCCCTTTCCGGCTATTATCGGAAGAATCTGCCCCCGTCCCTGCGAATTGGACTGCCGCCGAAATTTCATCGATGAACCCGTGGCGATCAATTATTTAAAACGCTATGCCGCCGACTATGAAAGGGAAAGCGGTGAAAGAATCCAGCCCTACAAGGGGCCGGCAACGGGTCGTCGTATCGCCGTGGTCGGCGGCGGGGTTGAGGGCCTTTCCACAGCCTTTTTTTCGGCCCGCCTGGGGCATGACGTAACCGTTTACGAAGCCGGTCCCAAGTTAGGCGGATTGCTGCAAAGTGCCATCGCTGCCGAACGTCTGCCTGCGGAAATACTTGAATGGGATCTCGACGGGATCCTTGAAATGGGAGTTAAGGCGGAGACCGGCATGGTTTTGGGAAAAGATATTACGGTGGACACTTTGCTCCAACAGGACGTTGATGCCCTTTTCCTGGCAGTCGGCGGTTGGGACAGCCGGATGGCCCGGGGAACCGTATCTGAAATTGAATCACCCATACCCGGCACCTATATGATGGTTGATCTTTTAAACCTGGCCTCTAAAGGTTCTGAGACGATTTCCTTTTCATCGGATGTGGTTATTTTCGGAGGCGGCAAGCTTGCCCTCGAGACTGCCAGGACGTGCAAAAAATGGGGTGCCGATAAAATCACCATTTTGTTCCGTGAGGATTTGGCAAACAGCCCGATTAATGATGCCGATGTAAATGAGGCCGGCATTGAAGGTTTGGATATAATTTATAACGCCGGCATCCATCGTTTACGCGGCGAGGCCGACAGCCTTATGGAACTGGAATCTGTTGACACCCAGACCGGAGCGGTTCGCACCCTACCGGCTCAATCCTTAATAATTGCCGCCGGACGTTTTCCGGAGTTGATTTTTGTTGAGAATAAACCGGCAGGACCCGAAGCCGGCGAAGCATCCGATCAACCTTTACGCTGGGAAGCGTTTGCACCCTATAAGCAACCGGCTTTTAAGGACGAGGTCGGACTGTTTGCGGAGGGTGATGTGCTGGCCGACTACAGTGCCGCGATAAAAGCCATTGGGGCCGGCAGGCGGGCGGCGGCATCGATACAAGAGATTTTATACGGCATTGAGCCGTCTTTAACGGAGTATGTGATTACGCCCCAATCCCTGATTCAGGATGTCGATCATGTCGAAAAAGTTGCGGGCTGTCAGCGCGAGATTATGCCGCTTTGCAGCGGAAGGGAGCTTGCTGCCTGCGGAGAGATTGAAAGGGGCTTTACGGACGAAATGGCACGCGCTGAAGCATCGAGATGTCTGCAGTGCGGACTGATATGCTATGAGCATTCTGAAGAACCGGCGAGGCAAGAGGCAGTGAGCGCCGGGGTTCAGTCTTAAATATATAGGCTCAAAAAGGATAGAAACTTGGCCACTGAACAGGGCATTGTAATTAGAACCGATTCCAGTGCGGCATGGGTGAAAACCATCAAGACCGGCGACTGCGCGGGATGTTCGGCCAGAGGGTCATGCCACTCTATGGGCAACACCAACGAGATGGAAGTAAAAGCCATCAATGAGGCCGGTGCCAAGGAGGGTGACCGGATTGTCCTTCTTTTTGAAACCTCATCTTTGTTAAAAGCAACTTTTCTGATCTATGTATTTCCGATATTACTGCTAATGATCGGTGCCGTCCTAGGTCAGGAGATTGCCCCCTCCATTAATTTGAATCCTTCCGGATTTGCTGCCCTCATGGGTTTTTCATTTTTTTTCGCGGCGGTATTGATCATCAAAATCAGGGCCAACAAAATGGCCCAAAAAAATGAATATCATCCGAAAATTGTCAAAATCCTTAATCGCTCCTAAAGAATTTAGATGGGTTTACGAAGAAAGAAAACCCTGAACGGTGAACCCTGCTTGTGGGGGCGTAGCGTTTATCGCGAAGACTCAAACCTGTGAACGGTTACATCCACACTATATTTTCTCTGGTGTTGCGGGACCAACGGTGGGGAATATATCTTCAATATCGTAATTTTTTATTTTCAGCAGGCAGCTATCCAGGGCTTGGGCCTCGGTCTCACCGCTACCCTGGAATTCCTGCCTGGCAATAATATTAATAAGGTTGGGAACCGCAACAAATTTACCTGCCAGTTGACCTGCCAGACTTTCATGGACATCAATGTAAATCATTCTCTGGTTACGAATTAGATTGTATCTGGACACCTTTGTCAGAATATCGTTTTCCATTAAGTTATTCATGATGCCGGTTTCCTTCATCTATTTCGGCAATCGAATCTTCTTGCCGATCAGGCAGATCTTTACTCATCGGTGAACCTCCTGTAACACGGGGATCCAGATTTCTACCGCTTTCCATATATAAAGCTTCATTGGATGCTACTCGTTATTCGTAAAAAGTAATGGTCAAGCGTTGGAAGTCAACTACCAGCCTGTTAAAGAAATAAAAAAGGGCAGCTTCCAGCCTGATTAAGGTTGAAAAACTGCCCTTTTTCAAAGATTGAAATTAATTAGACAGATTCTTTGAGTTTTTTGCCGGCCTTAAATTTCACTACATTTCTGGCCTTAATTTTGAGCGGTTCACCTGTCTGGGGATTGCGGCCTTTGCGTGCTTTTTGACGCCTTTTTTGAAACGTGCCAAATCCGACCAACGTGACTTTGCCGTCTTTCTTTTTAAGGGCCTTGGTGACATTGGCCATGAACGAATCAAGAACTGCGCCGGCCGCTACTTTGGACACGTTGGCATCTTTTGCCATTTTTTCAATTAACTCAGCTTTGGTCATTTCTGTCTCCTTCTTAAGAGTTTAATTTTAAAGCTTTGATAAGCTTTGTTGAATTCAATCTAACTCAAAAATGTCTGAAAGTCAATAGGTAAAAGCCTGTTTTTCGTAGTTTTGCAAGAAGAAATCACTGAAAAGTCGCTAAATCCATCATTTTTACGGGGATTAGCGTTTGAATTTGTGCTATAGCTTGAGCGGAGACGAATTCGAAAATACTGTTTTAAAAATTTGGATTTCGTGATAAAAAAAAAGAGTAAAACATTTATCGCCGATTTACGGCTTGGGAAATCATTATGACTGAGAAAGTTTACATAACCGGCAACCAAATGGCCACATTTTGCTGCCCGAAATGCCAGAAATCGAAGACAGTAAATGTATCCAAGTATGCCAGCCTTGATAAAATAATCAAAGTGAAGGTTACCTGTCCCTGCGGGTATGGGTATACTTCCATATTGGAAAAGCGGAAAAAATATCGTAAAGAAACGAATCTACCCGGCTCTTTTGTTCTGCTTGCTGACGGCAAACAGGCTGAGGGCGGCTTGATAGCGGTAAAAGATTTGTCTGCCACCGGTTTGAAGTTCCAGATAAATTCGCAGCACAATTGTACCGTCGGAGATGTTATTATAGTTGAATTTCACCTGGATGATGCCCAAAGAACCTTGGTCAAAAAAAAGGTGATCGTCCGCAATATCATTGGACAAAATATCGGAACCGAATACGCTTCCACAGAGGCGCTTGACAAGGCCCTTGGGTTTTACCTTTTTAGTTAGAAAAAGGTGTCAGGTGTCAGGCCTAAGTAGGTTTCAGGTGTCAGGCGTAAGAAGGTTTCAGCCCCGTCGCTGGCCAAAAAAACGGCCGGTCAAATCGAAAAAGAAACTTTGAAAAAGCGAATACCCGCCTGCCATGCATAGTGTGTTGGGTTAGCG
>JAIVWA010000055.1:0-13221 GCA_049190255.1 Gammaproteobacteria bacterium
CAGTGTCTTTCAAAAGAGCACCGTAGGTATTTTTCATCTCTTCTTTGACCCACTCGATATAATCCGGATCCGGTTGCTCGGTTTCGCCGGTCCTGACATCCGTTACAAAGGGACTGTAACCCCGGCTGGGGATGCCGAGCACATGGAAAATGGTAAGTTTGGCATCCCACTTCAGTTGCAGATCAAACGCCACTTTGGCGGCATTGTCACAGGTGGGTGACGCGGTTGTGGCAAAAAGGATTTTGTTAAACATGACTCACCTCCTAAGTTGGCATTGTTCAGGGATAACGTGAAAGCTGAGTTCCCAGGTAATTCCGTCAATGAATTCAAACAGGGTGAACACCGTATCAAATTCAAATATGTCGACACGGTCCCCGAAAACCACGTGTTTAAGTCTGCCCAGCTTTAAGGGCAAATCCAGCATATGGTTTAACTGCAACGATCTAATTTCAACGGTATCTTTATTTTGGATTCCTAAAACAGAGTTGTAAATTTCCAGACGTTTCTCAGGATATCCAATCATTTCCACGGTTTTAGCAAATTCGAGATAATCCAGTGCTTCTGATTCACATCCCTGTTGCGGACAGGTCCGATACTGCTCGGTGTAAGTGGGTAAAAATGAATTCAGCTTTTCCAGTTGTGCGTATTTGCCGATCATTTCAAAGAAGCTTCTCAGCGTGTAACCCTCTTCAAGTTCGATTTGGTAGCTGAGATACTTCAGGACATCAGAATTGACCGCATTTTGCTTGTGGTCAATGATCCCATCTCTTTTTAATGATACTGCATACATTGGGCTTCTCGTTGGTGCGGTAATTAATTCACCAGTTGATAAATAAGGTGTTGCATCCGATGGTCTTATCCTCTGGTTGAGCATTTATCGTGCCAAATACAGAATCAAAACTGGCGGAAATAATATTTATAGCTATTTTAATAGGTTATATTATATTTAACTCGCATGACAGGATTAGAGGCGAAATAACGAATGATGCAATAATGCAACTAACTCCTGAATTATTTTGGGTGGATAAAATAATTCTAATACTATAATTCTATTAGTTTTCAAATAATTAGAGATGAAATCCAGGTTTTGTGGATCGCCGAAAAGGCCGTTGCGGAAGTTGGAACATTATGCAACATTTGTTACATCAGATTATACTTGCGGGCTAAACCGTGCGTATAATTTCTCAATAGATAGATATATTGTATTTTTTTATTTTACGCCACAGGGTTGTGCGGTTGATATTAAGTGCGGCGGCAGTTTTTCCTTTATTCCAGCTATTTTTTTGCAGCATCGCCAGAATCATTTGTTTCTCGCTGATTTCAAGTTCTTCACCCGGCATATGGGTTTCACCAGGCGGCCACGACCGCAAAAGTTCCTGCTGGAGTGCCAGGGGCAGGTGGTTGCGTTCGATGGTTTCGCCCTGGCAAACGATCAAGGCATGCTCGATAATGTTTTCCAGCTCTCTGACGTTGCCGGGGTAATCGTAATTTAAAAGCACATCCATGGCATTGTTTGAAAACTTTTCTACCCGGGTTTCCCGCGTTGTGCGCAAACGCTTTAGAATATGGGAAATTAAGAGAGGAATATCGCCCCGGCGATTTTTTAGGGGCGGCAGCTCCAAACGCATCACATTCAGCCGGTAGAAAAGATCTTCCCGAAAATGTCTTTCCTTTACCATCTGCCTCAAATTTTGATTGGTGGCCGAAATAATGCGAACGTCCACCTTGGTGGTTTTTCTACCGCCCAGGGGATAAAACTCCTTGTCTTCCAGGACCCGCAGCAGTTTCCCCTGCAGCGATAACGGCAGGTCTCCGATTTCATCTAGAAAAATGGTTCCCTGGTCGGCGTCCTGGAACCGTCCCGGTTTATCATTGTCGGCTCCCGTAAACGCTCCTTTGACATAGCCGAACATTTCGGATTCAAGAAGATTATCGGGCAGGGCCGCGCAGTTTACTTTTACCAGGGGCTTTTGGGAACGCGGGCTGGCATTGTGGATTACTTTGGCAAGCACATCTTTTCCGGTTCCGGTGGGACCTTCAATTAAAATGGTTGCATCACTGGCAGCCACCACGGGTATGATTTCAAAAATTTTCTGAATGGCAGGATCCTTGCCTACCATATCATAAAAAGTATAACGCCCTTTTATTTCGCTATTAAATTGATACTTTAACGATAAGTCCGTGATGGTTGCCAGACCGCCGACAATACGCCCGTCCTCATTTTTGAGCGCCATGTAATTGGCCCGCACCGGAATGATCTGTCCATCCCGGGTTTTTAGCTCTCCTTCGGCGCTCGACCGCGCCTGACCATCGGCAATCGTCTCGTTGAACAGCAACATCCCCGGGCTGGAGGTCTCGCCAAATACCGTGCTGCAGGATTTTCCCAGGACATCCCCCCGGCTGAATCCCGAAATGGTTTCCGCCGTGGTGTTGAAAAAGGCAATATGTCCACCGCGATCCACGGTCAAAAGACCGATATCAAGATTGTCCAGAATGATCTTTAAGTGGCGGTCATCATGCCGCACACGTTCAAGAAGATCTTTTAAAGCCGATTGGTCCTGGAAAATTTCGATACAGCCCAAGGGCTTTTGATCCGGTCCGTAGACGGGCGACACGATCTTGGTGATGCTGTAGGTTTCATTATTCTGATCGGTTATCTCGACATCCACACAGCCCGATTTGCGGCCATTTTCCACCGCTTCTAAATAGGTGCATTCGCCATCGCAAAACGAATCCATCAGCCGGTCGTGGCAGTATTGACCTCGAAAATCAGATGCTTTGAATCCGGTGATTATTTCTGCTGAGTGATTAAAAGAAATAATTTTGCGATCCGGCGACAGAACAATAACGCCCATGGAGAAATAGTCGAAAATATCGCCCAGCTGACTGTATTTGATGAGGATATCATCCATAAGTTATAGCCACCAATGTGACAAACCTAAGTTGTAAATCTCAATTCTATCTGTATGCAACTCATCGAGCATTAAAGAAATCCCAAGCACCAAATAACAAATTACTCAAAGAATTGCCTAAAATGCCTAAATTGCACTAAAATGCCTAAAGTTAAGGTCCGCCTCTCTCCGAGCTGTAGGCTCTACGAGCCGGAAGCCGGCGGATCGATTCCAACCCGGGCCAAGAACAGGATATGCGATTATTTTTACTTACGGGTTGCACGCTTTTGCCGGCGCAAGATACCCGGCGTTTTAAATAAAGCCGGAGCGCAGCGACACCACAATTTTAGGCATTTTAGGCATTTTAGCTCACTTTAGGCATTTTTCAGGCTTATCAACTTTTTCTTGAAGCCCTTGGGGTAGTCTTATCACAAAAGTGGACCCGACACCGACCTTTGATTCAGCAGTAATTTCACCTTTATGTTCGTCGATGATCTTCTTGGTTATCATCAGGCCAATGCCGGTACCTTCGGTTCCCTTGGTGCTGAAAAAACTTTGGAAAATTTTCTTTTTTACATCCGCGCTCATCCCACAGCCGGTATCCTCAACCTGGTATTCCACCCCCCCACCGCGAATTTTTCTGGTACGAATCATCACCTTTTTTTCTTTGTTACCGACATCGTTTTGGATGCAGGCATCAATAGCGTTTGTCAAAAGATTCAGCAGGCTGTGATGGATGAGGTCAGGGTCAAAATAGCATGTGCCCAAGCCCTTACCGAACTGGGTGACCAAATCAATTCCATGGTCTTGGGCTCGTGGACGCATAAGCGCGACAACCTCCCGCAGCGGCTGGTTGGGATCAGAGGCCTGATAATCCGGCCGGGTGTCTTTGGCATAATTGAGAAGGTCCAGGGATAAATTGGTTATTTTGTCTACATTGCCTTTTATCATTTCCCAGCCCTGCATCAGGTACTTTTTCTCACTCAGTTCGATGCCTTTTTCCAGGACAAATGTCCCCCCTTTGAGGCCCCCGGCAATATTCTTTATGGCGTGAGACAGCCCGGCCACAGTTTGTCCAATCGCCGCCAGCCGTTCGGCTTCAACCAGCTTTTTGGTCTTATCTCGGACGAGCTGCTCCAGGTTGTGGGTATAATCATTTAGCTTGCGGCGCATGGTGATTCGTTCTTGGGCCCTTTTTAAAGCAATTTCCAAAACCTCATCGTTGATGGGTTTGGTCACAAAATCCGTGGCCTCATATTTAACGCTTTTTATGGCCAGGTCCATATCGCCGTGTCCGGTAATCATGATAACTTCGGTATCGGGGCTCACCCGTTTTAACGTGCGTAAAAGCTCAAGGCCATCCATCTCGGGCATCTTTATATCGGTCAACACAATCGCCGGCCGGATATCCTCGAAAATTTGCAGGGCTTCGACGCCCGATGCAGCCGTATGCACACGATACCCCATATCCGCCAGCAAAATGCTTAAGACCTTGCGAATTCCTTCCTCGTCATCGACCAATAGGATTGATTTTTCCATCACTTCTCTCTGGCGATTGGAAATTTGATAATGAAGCGGGCGCCTTCATTTTTTTTGGAAACGGCCTGGATACTGCCCTTGCAATCTTTGACAATTCCGTAGCTGATGGAAAGACCCAGTCCGGTGCCTTGACCGACTTTTTTGGTGGTGTAAAATGGTTCGAATATTCGTTCCAGCATCGAATCCGGAATCCCAGGCCCTGAATCGCCTACCTCAACGGTAATTTTGTTATCATCGGAGCTGGTTTTCAGTGTAATTTTCTTTTCTCCTTTTTGATGAGGCTGGGATTGCCATTTTTCATCGATGGCATCCCGGGCATTGATCAAAAGATTGATAAAAACCTGTTCCAGACGATCGGGATCGGCCAATATCTGGGGCAGATCGGGCGCAAGATCCCACACGATCTCAATTCCTCTGACTTTTAGCTGCTGGCCCAAAATTTCAAGCGCCCTTTCGAGTACATCGTTTATCCGGACCTTTTCCAGAGTTAGATCCGATTGGCGGCTAAACTGTCGCATATGGTTAATAATCTTAGCCGCGCGATCGACATAAGAATCGATCTCCGTGGCCATCGTAGACAAGATCTCATCTTCGATCTTTTCTTTTCTATCGATTTTCCTTATGAAGAAGCGACTGGCCGTCTTAATAACCGAAAGGGGTTGGTTAAGTTCATGGGCCACCCCGGTGGCCATCTCGCCCAATGTGGCCATTTTACTGGCCTGGATTAATTGCTGTTCGGCTTCGAGCCGTTTGGTAACATCACTGGTCGTAACCAGGAGCGCTTTTCCTCCCGGATAGTCAGAGGGTGAAATCCGAATGTTTACGAAGAGCAGATCACCGCTGCCGTTGAAATGTCTGGCCTGGTTGATGACCGACGATGTTTTGATCAAATTCTGGTAGTGATTTCTTTCTTCTTCTCTGAACAGCTGCAAAAAAGATGTTTGGATGATTTCATCTTTTTTATATCCATAAACAGCTTCAACACTGTCGTTACAGTCGAGTATGTCAAGGGTCTCCATGTCCAGGACGAAGACCGGGTTGGGGATATTGTCGAAGATGGCGGAATATTTTTTCTCTGATTTCTCCAATTCTTCTTCCAGCAATTTGACGTGGGTCACGTCAAGACTCATCTCCATGGCGGCAATGATTTCGCCCTCCTGGTTCTTGATCGGAGCGGTATTGACAATCCAGTGGGTCGGCGTTCCATCTTTGTTGAGGCCCTTCTCCTCGCTGAAATGCGACAGGCCGTCTTCAAAGGTTCGCTCAACCGGACAGATCGCACATTTCTGGTTCCGTCCTTTGTAGGCGGCGTAACAATAATCGCCGGGTTGGGGATTGAATTTTTGACTGAATTCCCGATTGTAGCGGATCAGCCTGTAGTTACGATCCTGAACCGTGATAATACAGGGTACCCGTTCAAACAGCGTCTGGTATTCATTTCTCTGCTTGTTGAGTTCCTGCTGTTTTTCGCCGATTTTTTTACTCATCTTGTTAATCGCCACCGACAGCTGACCCATTTCATCTTCCTGGTCGACTTCGAGCTGTGAGAAATACTCCCCATTTGCAATCAGCCGGGTTTCATTCATCATTTTATTTACGGGGCGTTTAACAAATCGTAGAATAAAAAATAAAATGGCGCCAGACGTTAATAGAAATACGGAAATGGCAAAACCCACCAGCCACTTTTGAAAAAGGAATATTTCCTTATCGGTCTCATCCAGCGACACAACAACATCTAAAGCCCCCAGAACCTGCTTGCCCTCGGGGTGAACATGGCAGCTATTTGATGAACATCCGGGTTCGTTGTAAATCGGATTGATGATTCCCAGCAGTCGATAACCTTTCGGAGAGTAAAAAATGCGGGTTCTTTCGGCCAGATTCAGTTGCGACTGGGGCGGGTCCGAGCGATGGCATACAAAGCAGGCCTCGGCTTTAATGTTGGTGACCTGATCGACTTCCGATTGGAAGTTTGAAAATTTTATCTGACCCTCTTTATTGTAGATTCGTATGTTTTCAAGATTCTTGGCCGTAGCGACTTTTTTTATAATCCGGTTAATATCATCTCTTAAATTGTTCATCATGGCATAGTGGGCACCGAGCTTAATGGTGGTGGTTAAAGTATCGGCGCTCGAAACGATGCCGTCCATCAGTTTTTTTTTCTGGTATTTGATATTAAAATAAGCCCAGACGGATACACTGAGAAACAGGCTCAGACCAACCAGGATGAGCAATTTTAAAATCAGGCTGCGCTGAATTTTTTTAAAAAATTTTACCACGGTTACACGCTAGGGGCATGAACTATTCAGTTTTCCTCCGGCAATAGCTCCGCTATTAACCTGCAGAGTTCTTCGGCATCGGGGGGTTTTTCCATATAGGCCTCAGGTTCGGGGATCTGCCTTCCGCTTTGAGGATTCAACACTCTGATAGAATGAAAAAAGGTTTTTTTGGCAATGGCAGATAACATAATGATGGGTATGCGGCAAAGCCCTTCATCCTTTCTAAACTGTTGATAGGTTCGTATTCCGTCTTCGATTTTGGGCATCATGACATCAAGGATTACCAGCGCCGGCCGATCCGCTCTGGCCTTTTCTAAGGCCTCAGTCCCGTCTTTGGCAGCAGTCGCTGTAAACCCCATGGTTTCCACGACGGTCGAAACAAAAATTCTCATATCCGATTCGTCATCCACCACCAAAATATTTTTGTTGCCCATCGTTATTATTCGTCTCCTGTAAGGAAATGCCTAAATTTGCAAAATGCCTAAAATGCCTAAAATTGAGGTATTCTATCGATTTTATTAAAAGATATAAATTGAATATTGAACCAATTTCATAAAATCTGCAAGCGGAAATCGGCAGCGTGATCAGAAGGCATCTTTTACCGTGCAACACTGAGTAAAGATCCGGGTCCATAGGGCCCGGCTTTGGTTTGCCCCCTGGAAGGGGGCTCTCCATGACTCTGTGCTGCTCAACATACCTATGGAGTGTTGGAGTAATGGAGTATTGGAAAAACGAAAACCCAATACCGATTTTCTGTAACTTTAAACAGAGGCCATCGAGATTCTCTGATGCATAGAGTTCACGATCGATAGACCATCACTCCAGTACTCCAATACTCCATCACTCCTTGAAACTGTTACAGCCAGAGCCGATTATCTCTGACCTGGCCCACAGGACCAGGTTTTCGATGACTAAATAAAAGGTCTTGAGTCAACAATTGCCGTTCTCTTCAAACCGACGCCTTTGCCTGAATATCCGAAATCAAAAGGCAAAAATAATAATTGAACTAAACTCGTGCTGGTGGTATTTCATAGATTAACGGATCTATAACCCAAAAGAAGGCAATCCATTTTCGGGGCTTTTAATTTCAATTAATTATCGAGACGCTCGAGAACTTATGGCAAACTTATACTTACCTTTTTATTGATTATAGTTCCGTAGATTACGTTCGAAGGAGTAATACAATGAACATCGCCGTTGTCGGTGGAGGAACCCGCTGCAAACGCCTGATCAACGTCATTGATCGGCACGCTTTTGAAGAGATTGATCCCCGGATCGTGGCCGTTGCCGATATAAAAGAGGATGCGCCCGGCCTTGTCAGGGCAAAAAGCAAGGGGCTGTTCGTCACCCACGATTATAACGATTTTTTTAATCGGGATGACATCGATCTGATCATCGAACTGACCGGCAACATGGATATCTATAACGATATCCTGGGGAAAAAAAAGAAGCACGTCCGGGCCGTCTCCGATGCGACCGCCCAACTTTTTTACGAGATCGCCCGGGTTTCCACCCTGCAGAAAAAAACAGACCAGGAGCTCCGGGAAACCCGCGCGCGCTACCGGTCGATCATTAACGAGCTGATCCAGGAAGATGTTATGGTCATCGGTTGTGATTACCGGATCATGGATGTCAATGCAACCCTGCTTGAGAGGCTGGGCCTGGAGCGCAAGGATGTCATCGGCCGGTATTGCTATGAAATTACCCACCGTCAGGACCAGCCCTGCTCCGGAGAAAACCATCCCTGCCCGCTGATCCAAACCATGGATACCAAAAAGCCTTTTCAGACCACCCACATTCACCTGGACAAAGATAACAAGGAAATCTATTTTTCAATTTCCACCTACCCCATGCTCGAGGCCGGTGAGGTCATTGGCGCCATTGAAATATCCAGAGATATCACCGCTGATATCAACGCCCAAAAAGCCATGATGCGGCAAGAAAAACTGGCTTCGGTGGGACGCCTGTCGGCCGGGGTGGCCCATGAAATCAACAATCCCCTGACAACCATCCTGACCACCGCCATGTTGATCCAGGAGGAGCTTGACCCGCAGGATCCCAATTACCAGGAACTGGAAACCATCACCAAAGAGACCCTGCGCTGCCGCAAGATTGTGACCAGTTTACTGGATTTCGCCCGCCAGTCCACCCCCATGCGCAAACCATGCGACCTCAATAAGATCGTCCAGGAAAGTGTGATCCTGACCCAAAAACAGGCGGCATTTAAAGATGTGAATTTAGGCTACGAACTGGATGAGGATATTCCTCGCCTTACAATGGATAAAGGCCAGATCCTGCAGTCGATCATAAATTTGATCATCAACGCCATTGAAGCCACCGATGCCGGCGGATCCATTTTTATTTCCACGGCTTACAAAAAGTACCAGGACCGTGTCGACATTACCGTGAGCGACACGGGTCAGGGGATCAGCGAAAATGATCTCGGCCTGGTTTCTGATCCGTTTTTTACCACCAAAGATGACGGCACCGGACTTGGTTTGGCGATAACTCACGGAATCATCGAACAACACAACGGAACGATCGATATTTTCAGCAAATTAGGCCGGGGAACGATATTTACCATTAAACTTCCGGTCGAATCTGGAGACAACGATGCCGCCTGACAATCCCCGCATCCTGGTGGTCGACGACGAACTGAATATTTGCCAGAGCTGTACCAAGGTATTGGCGAAGCTGGATTACGAGGTTAGCTATGCCCTGAACGGATATGATGCTTTAAAAATGATGGATGCCGAACCATTTGACGTCATCCTTACCGACTTAAAAATGAGCAGCCTGGGCGGCATGGAGGTTTTGCGCCGGGTAAAAGACGCTTATCCCGACACGCTTGTGATTGTGATGACCGGTTACGCCAGTGTGTCCTCGGCCGTGGAAGTCATGAAATTGGGTGCCCTGGATTACCTTCCCAAACCGTTTACCCCGGATGAACTGCGGGCCATTGTCAGGCAAGCCGTAGCACAAAGAGAAATTCGGCTGCAAAATCGAAAACTGCAGCAACAGATTATAAAGGGCAAGCCGCTTTCACACCAGCTGATCGGCAACAGCCCTAAAATCAAACAGGTGATCACGATGATTCAGAAAGTGGCGCCAACCGATTCCACCGTGCTTGTATATGGAGAAAGCGGAACCGGCAAAGAACTGGTAGCCAGGGCCGTGCATGCCAACAGCCGCAGGAGTAAAAAAGTCTTTTTTGCCGTTGACTGCGGCACCCTGTCGAGCAATTTACTGGAAAGCGAATTGTTCGGCCACACCAAAGGGGCCTTTACGGGCGCGCATGAGAACAAGGAGGGTATCTTTAAATTAGCCGATGAGGGCACCATCTTTCTCGATGAGATCAGCAATATCAGTCCTGAGGTCCAGAGCAAGCTCCTGCGATTTTTAGAGACCCGCGAATTTCTGCCCTTAGGTGCCGGCATACCATTGCCGGTTAACGTCCGTTTAATTTTTGCCACCAACAAAAACCTGCAGCAAATGGTGGCCGACGGCACCTTCAGAGAAGACTTTTATTATCGTATTGATGTCTACCCGATTCTTTTGCCGACTTTAAAAGAGCGGAAGATGGACATTTTACCGATTGCCTATCATTTCCTGAATCAGTTTAACGCAAACATGGACAAGGGTATCACAGGATTTGACCAGGAGGCCGTAAACCGCCTGACAGGATATGACTGGCCCGGAAATGTCAGGCAGCTGCGAAATACGATTGAAAGGGCGGCAATTTTGTGTGAAACAGATCAAATTTCACTCAACGATCTGCCGCCGCTGGGAGAATTGGACGATATCGACCAGCTGCTTGAAAATATTCCCGCGACCAACGAGGAGCTCAAGCGCATCAAGAAGGAAATCCGGCAGAAGGCGGTGCGCAAAGTCGAAAAGAATTTCATTTTAAATGCCCTGGTAAAAAACCACTGGAATGTGACCCAGGCCGCCCGCAGCGTCGGGTTGCAGCGCAGCAATTTTCATAATCTGATGAAAAAATACGCAATTACACTTCGACAGCGCAACCGAAACAATTGACGAATGACGAATGACTATTGACGAATGATGGAAGTCGCTTCGCTCCGTCGTAAAACAATTTATTAAAATCGATAGAATTCCTTAATTCGACATTCGTCATTCGCCATTTGACATTCCAACAAAACCCGTAACTCGCAACTCGCAACCCGACTTACCAATCCGGCTTGTGTAAAATAGCTTTGACCTCCTGCGACGGCGGATATTCCGTTTTTTCCGGTGACAGAATACTGCCCCAGTTAGTTCTGTTTTCCATCTCTGCTTTGAGACTGGCCGGGATAAAATCGTTGGTCCCGCGAATTTCCCAGCCACCGCCCAGGGCCCGGTACATGGCGATTAGATTTTGACCCACCGATCCGGCGGTGAATACCAGGTTATCCTGTTGGATTGCTAAATCGCGTTGGGTGTCCAAAACGCGTTGGTAGTCCACCAGTCCCTCCCGATATTGGATCATGGATAGGTCCACGGATCGCTTGGAAGCCTTGACGGAGTCTGCCAGAAAACCGACTTTGTTCTGCGATTGCAGAAAACCGACCATGGCGTCTTCCACCTCCTGGGCGGCTCGCAGGACCGTGTCTTCATAGTTTACCGCCAGTTCCTGAAACCGTGCATCCTCTACCCGAACATTGTTTGTTATCCTGCCGTAATTGAAGAGATCCCAGTTAAAGGAACCACCGGTGGAATAGGTAAAGCTGCTCTTTTTAAACAGATCGCTGAAGTCGGAGTTATTGGAACGGTAATCCGTATTGCTGCTGGCTTGCATACCCAGCGTGCCGAACAAAGAGAAATGCGGGAATAAATCCGCTTTGGCAAATCCGATCTGGGCGCTTTGAGCGGCCAGCTGGCGTTCGGCAAAGCGGATATCCGGTCTGCGGCGCAGCAATTCTGTTGGAATGCCCACTGTCACCTCCGCCGGTACCTCCGGTATGAGAGCGGAACCGCCCAGCATGGCGTCAATTTCACCGGGCAGTTTACCCAGCAAAATGGCCAGGGCGTTTTTGGCCCGCCGAATATCGGTTTCAAAACCGGGTATCGTTGCCTCGGTAGCTTTTAAAAGCGATGTGGCCTGGGTCACGTCGAGTTCGGTTACCGCGCCGGCTTTGAACCTGACGTCGGCTATTTTCAGAGATCTTTTCTGTATTTCAACGTTTTCACGGGCTACCGCAAAGCGTTCTTCGGCTGTGCGCAGCACGATAAAGGTTCGAGCCACCTCTGAGGTCAGTGACACCAGAATATCGTCGTAATCTGCGATGGATGCTTCCAGGCTGGCTACCCCGGTTTGCACCGCGCGGCGAAATTTGCCCCAGACGTCCAGCTCCCAGGCCGCACCCAATCCAATATCGAAATTTGAATAGTATCTATCGGCGTTCGCTGAATTGGGGGCATTTTTACTGACCTGGTTGAGGGATCCCGACCCGAAGCCCTGCTGGGTTTGAGGGTATTGAAATCCGAAGGCAATACCCAGTTGCGCGCGGGCTTCATAAATTCGTAATCCGGCAATTTGCAGCGGCAGGTTCTGCTGGTAGGCGGCTTGAATCAGGTCATTGAGAACCGGATCACTAAATACAGTCCACCATTCGCTAAAGTCGGCCTCCTTGCTTTCAATTTGAGGGCTTTCCGACTCGAGCCATTTATCCGGTTCCGGAGGAGTCGGCTTAACATAATCCGGTCCCACCATGGCGCAACCGCCAAGCAACAGCACCAGGCCGATCAGTCCGATTAAACCACGGGTAAGGGATTGGTTACTGAATCGAACGGTTTTTGCCAAACAACGTTTTTTAATTGATGAAATCGATAGCATAGCCCACTCCTTATCTTGTCCCTTTAGACCTGATGATTGGCGATATCTCCTACCCGGCGGTCCCTGCAAGACGCCGGGTGCACCGCACGTCAAACGATGACATATCGGTTCATTTATTAATTCAATAAGTTGTAGATTGCAATAGCAATTTTGGGGGAAGCCCATTTTTAGGAGTTTCCCAACGGTTACTAATTTACTACTTCGCTGGTTCAATCTTTACCGGAACCACCTTCAAGGCCGGCATTCTGGCTTTGGGGTCGATGGGTACGGCGCTCATCAGGGAGTTAAGATTGGCTTCACTGAAGTGAATCGGCGCGAAAAGGTATCCGCGCTGCATGCTGGCCTCGATCTTCAGCGGCAATTTGACCGTTCCATGGGGACTGGTGATGCGTACGGTGTCGTCTTCACAAAGGCCGGCGTCTTCGGCGTCTGCCGGATTCATATCCAGATAGGCCGCCGGTTTGAGTTTTGAAAGTTTGGTGGTTCGCCGTGACATTTCGCCGGTATTGAAATGCTCCAGCAGGCGCCCGGTGATCAATATGTAGGGGTATTCTTCGGTGGGCTCCATGAGGGTGTCGGGCAGTTCAACCGGCAGAAAGCGGGCGCGGCGGTCCCGAAAGCCGAATCCGTCTTCGTACAGACGCGGGGTCCCCGGGTGGGATTCATCATAGCAGGGCCA
>JAIVWA010000056.1:0-13186 GCA_049190255.1 Gammaproteobacteria bacterium
GCTGCTGTTTGCGGTCATTTGGGAAGAATTGAAGAGGGGCAGGCCTGTGTTCGCGCTCTGCTGGTGCTCAAACCCGACTTCCTCACACGCGGCCGCATACTGATTGGGCACTATATCAAGTTCGAAGATATCGTTGAACGGGTCATCGAAGGTCTAAATGCGGTGGGCATAAAGGTTAGATAAGCATAAAAGCGCGTCAATCTATTCATGGCGCTTTATTCGATGATCTGAACTTTCAGAGGATTCAGAATGTCATCGAGCATCAAGCATCCAGTATCGAGTATCATGTAGCACTAACATCCGGACTTTCGTTGACAGGAACCAGTGACCAGAAACCAGAAGCCAGAGACAAGTTGACACCTGAAACCTGATACCAAGAACAGATATATAATGCCACTAGGTCTGATGACACCTCGAGAACTGCTGCATTCAAAGGAACGATTTTTAATCCTTATGTGCCTGATTTTGGGCATGATCGTTCTCGTCCCTATCCTGAATCGGTTTACTGCCGCCCGCGTTTTCCTGGAGATTTTTCTGACGGCAATTATCATATCCATGGTGTATGTCATCAGCAATAAAAAGGGTTTCGTCATCGCCAGCGTGATTCTCGCTGTCGTAATGCTGGTGTCGTTCTGGCTGGTATATTTCACGCAAAACAAATGGATTGCTGCAATCGGCATGGTCACCGGCGTTTTATTTGTCGGATTGGTCATTTCAAGCATCCTGGGCTCTATGTTAAAATCCGAGGGGGTCGACCGCGAGATCATCTATAAGGCGATCCTGCTGTATCTTCTGGCAGCACTCATGTGGGCATTCCTTTATACCTTTTTAGAGTTGGTCGATCCGGCATCGTTCAATATCGACCTTGACCAGTCCAGGGGATATTTACTGGTATTTCAGTATTACAGTTTTGTCACGATTACCACCCTGGGTTACGGCGACATCACACCGGTCACCGAAGTGGCCAAGGCGTTTTCAGTTCTTGAAGCTGTCTGCGGCCAGCTTTATCTTGTTGTAGTGGTCGCCTGGCTTGTGGGAATGCATGTTTCCAGCAGATCAAGATAGGCACTTAGATCATCAAAAGCCTGAATCCAGGCGGAATGAAGACAACCCCAAGGGAATAGAAATCGGTACGATAATCGACCTTGCGATCCATTTGAAATGGAAAACCGCGATTACCACAGATAAGGGCCCGCCGAGTTCATTCACGTGCTTGTTCTTGTTTGAGAGCGTAAACTTTGTCGGTCGAAAAGTCGAACGGAATGGCCGGGAAATGGGCCTGTTTGGCCGAAATATTGGCCGTACAAACGGATTGCTTACACGATCCTGTTCGGAATTAGCAAGAAAAATATTGCGATTCCAATAAGATATCCGGTTTTTACATTCTTACCCATTTGGTGGCACGCATTTTGCCATGTTATTCGTATTATGATGAAACTTCAATCCCACAAATCGTCTCCTCCCTCTCAAAATAACCTGAAATATATAGGATGAGGATCTTGCTATGCACGAAAATACACTTCTAACGCCGCTCGTCATCGTGGTGGGCTTGCTGTTCATCGCGGCGCTTTCCGCAATCGTTGTAAAGCGTATCCATTTTCCATATACCGTCGGCCTGGTATTGGTGGGGATCGCGCTGGGGTTTGCCGCGGCCGATGTGGAATTTTTGCAACCGTTGCGTGAGGTAAGACTCACGCCGGAGTTCATTCTGTTTCTGATTTTGCCAACGTTACTTTTCGAAGCGGCTATTAATATTCACATCGACATTCTGCTCAAGAATCTGCCGGGCATTCTGATGCTCGCGACGGTTGGATTGCTGATCTCAATGGTGATTGTCGGTATCTCAATGAGCAGTTTCACACCACTCCCCCTGGGTGTCGCGCTACTCTTTGGGGCGCTTATTTCCGCAACGGATCCCGTAGCAGTTATTGCCTTGTTTAAAGAGCTCGGGGTTTCCGCCAAGCTGAGTACGCTGGTTGAAGGCGAGAGTCTGTTCAATGATGCCACTGCGATCGTTACGTTCAACATTATTCTGGGCATAGTGGTTACCGGTGGCGCCGTCAGTTCTGAACTGCTGGTGAACGGCGTCTTCGAATTTTTTGTGGTGTTCTTCGGCGGTCTTGCGATTGGCGTCATGTTATCCGCCATTGTGCTTTGGATCATCGGTCTGGAAGGCAGTGACCATCTGGTGCAGATTACCCTGACCTCGGTGTTGGCCTACCTCGCGTTCATCGTGGCCGAACACGTGTTTCATTTATCGGGCGTCATGGCCGCCGTGGGGGCAGGTGTTGTTGCGGCCTGGCGTGCGGACAAGGTCTTCGATGGGCAAATGCGATATCACGTCAGGGCCTTCTGGGAGTATGCCGCCTTTGTGGCTAACAGCTTGATTTTTCTTCTTATCGGTCTCACTGAATACCATCTATTCGAAGACTTGACGCACTATCGCGAGAACTTGGTCTACATATTGATAGCCATAGTCGTTGTCACAATCACCAGGCTGCTGATCATCTACGGTCTGGCGCCACTGGGCAACAAAATGTCTAAAGCCGAGCCGATCAGTCTGCCTGAACGGGCAGTGATGTTCTGGGGTGGATTGAAAGGAGCCATCCCGCTCGCGCTGGTACTGGGCCTGCCACATGATTTTGAGCACCGCGTGCTCATGCTTGACCTCACGTTGGGCGTGGTGCTCTTTTCGCTCCTGGTTCAAGGTACGACAATCGGCGCGCTGTTAAGGAAGCTTGGACTGCTTGAGGCGAAGCCTTCAAGTCATTAGTTGTAACTCAACCATCAGATCTGGAGCGAATCAAGCCGATCTTCGATCGAGGCTGCCGGCTTGATCACCTTTCAGGAGGACCTTGCAAGGTCGATTGCCGTCAAGATAGCAGGGGAACGCGGGTGGATTATGAAGACTCTGGATAATTGCACCATCTCCCCAACTTGAAATTTTATAAGAAAAGCTTACGTCGAGTATGGAATTATATGAGTTGACATGGACGTGCAACTCCCTTATTAAATCAAGCATAATTATTACCTGAATCTTGCATGAAAATTAATGAGATGGTGAAATAATATTAAAAACATCAGATTGAGAGAATTTGAGCGTAAAGCCAAATACCTAATCAGTAAAAAGGATGACGATCGATTTAATCTCATTAATTTTCACCCTGCGGGCGAGCCGGAGGCTTCCATATGCTTCGTTATTAAGGGATCAGCATAGTACACTATGGCCTCACCCTTAAGTGCCTTGCATATGAAAGCCTCCGACGCGTGCAAAATTCAGGTATTAATACACAGCTAAATTTAATTGAATCCTGAATTTTCATGCAGGTGTTAGGTATTAAACAGGGCTGAGGCCGCATATTGGAGATACGTTGATAATTAAGGACACAGAATCGTTCCTTCCCAATAAGGACGAAATTTCCCGTCAGCTCGAGCGCATGCTGGGCAGCCCGGATTTTAATGCCACGCCGCAGCAGATTGCCCTTTTAAAATTTGTTGTGAACCAGACGCTGTCCGGTAAAGCGGACCGAATCAAAGGCTACACGGTGGCAACCGAGGTATTCGGTCGCAGGTCGGATTTCGATCAGAGTATCGACCCCATCGTGAGCATCCAGGCCAGCAGACTGCGGCTGGCAATGGAGCGGTATTACGAGACCGCCGGTAAAAACGATCCGATTCGAATCGATATCCCCAAGGGCACCTATGTGCCATCTTTCGAAAAGCGCCCTCATTCCTTAACGACTGGTACCGCAATTGATGGAGAATATCCGGATATCAGCGTCAAAAGTACCTGGCCGTCTGTTCTTATAAGGCCCCTGCGAAACATTTCAGGCGATCCTGAACTCGATTTCTGGGGCACTGGGTTGGCAACGGAGCTTGCCGATGAATTGAATCATTACCCGGATGTCCGGGTAATGACCCTCGGATGGGGCAATCCGAATACGGAGGCCGATCAGCATACCGCAAAATTCGTACTCGATGGAAGTGTCCGCAGCGATGGAACCAGCATCAAGATGATCCTTAAGCTGACGGAAACCCGGACCGGCCGTCAGATCTGGAGTGATTCGCGTCGATGTTCGGTCGAAGTGGACGGGCTTATCGCCTTTCAGGAAGAGATTGCACAGGAGGTCGCCGCGAGGATAGCTGGAGGACGCGGGTTGATATTAAAAACTCTGAGTAAAGATTATAAACGCCACCCGCCGAAACATATGGACGTCTATCAAGCCGTCTTGCATTACTACGAATTTGATCTGCACGGTACCCCGCAGGCGTTCTCTCGAGCACTGACCGCACTGGAAAAGGCTGTCACCATCGAGCCTGAATGCGGTCAGGTCTGGACTATGCTCGCCCGGCTCTTTGCTGATGCTGATATTTATGCTATTGATATCCCGGGATATGAACACCCGCTGGATACCGCATTTGAGTACGCGGTAAAAGGCATTCGCCTATCACCGGACGACCAACGGTCCAGAGTCATCATGGCCTTCATTCATTTACTTCGCGATGACCTAAAGGCCGGGCTCGTGGAAGCTGAACGGGCATTGAATCTGAACCCGAGGACCCTCTTCGAGCTCGACTCGATCGGATTCTTGCTAACCCATTTCGGGGAATGGGAGCGTGGGCCTGCCCTGATCGAAAAAGTCATGCAGCTGAACCCGTTTTATGGCAATTATTGTCATTGGGCGCTCTGGCTCAATTACTTTAGGCAGAAAGATTATTCGGAAGCCTACCGGGAAACGATGAGCCTTAAAAAGCCCGCAGATTTCTGGGATCCACTTGCGAAAGCAGCCACCTTAGGGCTTTTAGGAAGATACGATGAAGGAGAAAGGTTTGCTGAAAAACTGCTCGAACTTAAGCCCGATTTTCCGGGCAAAGCCCGGGATTTAATCGGGCGCTACATCAAGTTCGAAGAGATCGTCGAACGCATAATTGAAGGTCTGAACAAAGTCGGATTGGGGATCGAATAATGATTTCTGAACTTTAAAGCCGGGTACTTATACAGTTTTCTCTCTTTTGAAAATTAACGTTAGCAAATATTCTAATATAAAACCGCCAATTGTTAGTGCTATTGAATAAAGAACCAGACTCACATCGATCGGTTTGATAATCATAAAAACGACCGTGCCAACAAATCCGATGACCATCCCACTTCCAATAGTACGGCCCCTGCATTTTGTTAAACCCCAGGAAGCGACTACACAAATCGCAATTATACTAGCAAGTGTCAAAACAATGAATGTCGTTTCTACCATGCTTTTAAACCAAAAGGATACCATGAAGCTTATCAAAAGGAGCACGGCGACGGCGTAACGAAATAACTTGACCAGATTACCCTTCTCGATGGGTTTAATCCGAACGATAAAATCATGCACGATAATCGAAACGCAGGCAAAGAGGTAGCTGTCTGCTGATGACATAATTGCTGCGCAAAAGAACACCAGACCGAATCCCAACAATCCGCTGGGAAGAAGCGTGGTGAAACCTTCCAACAAAGCAAGATCCGGATCGATATCATGTAATTCAACCGAGATGGCTAAGCCAACGATGCATAGTATAGCTCCGATTAAAAAATAGGTAAATGCTGAAATAACCAGACTTCTCTGAACGGTCTTCAAATCGCTTGCCGCATAAATTCTTTGCCATAATTCTGGCGAAGCAAAAGGGATCAGAATTCCAATAATAAAAAAACTAACGCTGGATTTCAGCGGTAAGCTTTTGTCAACAGTGAGTGCGGAAGAAATGAGGTTCCTGTCAAAGGCCTTCGTCATGACGAAACCCAGAAGTACTATAATAAAAACCATCGAGATTAATTGAACAATATCCGTTTTGACAACTGCCTTGAATCCGCGTTGAAAGAGCATGAGGTCATCCCGTCCCCCATCTCCCCAACTTGAAAATTTAAAAGAAAAGCATATATAAAACATGGAACTATGATGTTGACAAAGACGTGTAACTCCTCTATAAAACTCAGCAAAGTTGTTAATTTTCATGCAGACGTGAGGTATTAAACAGGGCTGAGGCCACTTAAGCGAAACCCATAAGACGGATCTGCACCCACCACGGGTAGAAACCCGGATACGTGTCAGTCGACGCGTACAAGGGTGCATTCGGCGGTATTGGAGGGGACAGCGAGCAATCCAACAATGACGAACACCAATCAAGACTTTCTAACCACCAAGATATACCGGCCGCCGCTGCCGGCCGATTGCGTGCAACGTACCGATCTTTTGCGTCTGCTGGACGCAGGACGTTCGCGGCCTCTGACACTGGTCTCGGCGCCGGCCGGTTACGGCAAAAGCGTCCTCGCCTCCAGCTGGCTCGAGGCAAGCGACTGGGCCTCGGTCTGGGTGTCGCTTGACGAGAACGACAGCGATTTAAAACGCTTTTTAAGCTATCTGATCTCAGCGGTGCGTGAGCGATTTCCGCAGGCCCTCGCGACAACACGAAGCCTGCATCAGGAACCTGCACTTCCGGAAACCCGGGTTGTTGCCAATATTGTCAGTAATGAACTCAACGCGATTGACCGGCCCTTCTTCCTGGTGCTCGACGACTATCACCGCATCCATGCCGGATCCCCCGTCAATGACTTGCTGCGCGTTCTGCTCGATCACCCGCCCATCCCGCTGCACCTGGTGCTCATAACCCGACGCGATCCGCCTCTGCCGCTGGGCCGTCTCCGCGCCCTCGGGCAGGTCATGGACATCCGAACGCAGGACCTGCAGTTCAACAGATCGGAGACGCAGGACCTGTTGGAACAGGTTGTCCACCTCCGCGCCAGCGAGGACGCAATCTCAAACCTTGAACACGAGCTCGAAGGCTGGGTGGCGGGTTTGCGTCTATTGACGCTCGCACTGCGTCATGCCCCGGATTCAGAAGCCTTCATGAAGCGTTTACACGGCGGGACGAAGCAGATGCAGGCGTACCTGATCAGCGAGGTCGTGGCGGGGCTCACTAATCCTTTTCGCGCGTGGCTGTTACGCAGCGCACTCCTCGACCGTTTTTGCGGTCCCCTCTGCGAGGCGGTGTGCACTGAAGCCAGTGGGATGCAAAGCGACGCGATAAGCGGGCAAGAATTCATTGAGCACCTGCAGTCCGCCAACCTGTTTCTGATCCCCCTCGATGCCAATGGGTACTGGTTTCGGTTTCACCATCTCTTCCAGAGTCTCCTACAGTTGGAGCTTTACCGTCAGTTAGATGTGGAGACCATAGCGGCACTTCACATGTCAGCCAGTCATTGGTTCGAAGAAAACGGATTGATCGAAGAGGCCATACGAGCTGCGCAAAAAGCCGGCGATTCGGAAGCCGCCGCCGATATCTTGGAACGAAACCGACTCGATGAACTCGAAAAGCTGAACTTTCACATCGTCGCACGCTGGCTCGAAGCTTTGAGCCAGAACACCGCGGGTCGGCCGGCCCTGCAGCTTGCGGAGGCATTTGTCGCCGTTGATCGATTTGACGTTCCGCGGTTGGCGGCCATTCTGGAAGAAGTGGCGCCGGTCGTTGAAGAAAATTCCGACTGCGCAAACCTGATGGGCGAGTTAAGGTTCCTGCAGGGGGTGATGTCTTTCCGGATGGGTGATGGTGAGACCAGTCAAAAACTGCTGCAGGAAGCGCGCCACCAATTTCAGACTTCGGAGAAGCGGGGGATCGCCGGAAACGCCGCATTCCAGGAGGCGCTGAGCCTTAATCTATGCGGACGCGGCGATGAGGTGCTCGTAAAATTTGAAGATCGTGCCAATCGTGCGGCAAGCGGCAACCCAGTTTATCATTGCTCTTTGATTATGGGGCTGATCATCGTCAGTTTTTTTCAGGGTGATCTGACCCGAGTGGTCAATTATGCCACGCGACTGAAAACCCTTGCACAGGCCGTCGGTTCCGAATTTTTGGCGCATGGTTTGAGTATCTTCTTTCAGGGGTGTTCGAAACTGTACAGGGGTAATTTCGAGGCTGCCGCGAAGCATTTCGATACACTCGCTCAGCGACACTACCCTATTGTTCGCCACCGCGCGTTCGATGCGATGGCAGGGCTCGCCCTGTGCAGTCAATTACTCCAAAATGAGAGTGCCGCGACACGCACCGTAGGGACACTCCAGACCTTTGCGCGGGAACTAAACGACGCCAATGGTCTTGCGATCGCGCGATCTTGCGAAGCCCGCATTCGATTGCTGCAGGGGGATCTGGACCGTGCTGCCAGATGGGCCGGGTTCGATAGCCCCACCCCGCTGTTTCGCGACCTGTTCTTTGTTATAGAAGTCCCCGCCATCACGCGGGCACGGGTCTGGGTCGCGCTGGGCACCACCGAAAGCCTGGGCCGTGCCTACAATCTTCTGCAGGAGATCGGCGAGAGGGCGCGATCCTGGCATTTCACGAACCAGCTCATAGAGACCGATGTGTTGACGAGCCTGGCGCTGGCCGGGCTCGGGCGCGAGGACGAAGCGCTGGAGTGCCTGGCCGGGACGATAGACCTCGCGGCGCCGGGCGGCTGGATGCGCCCCTTTCTCGAGCCGGGAAAGCCGATGACCGATCTGCTCGTGCATTTGGACGGCCGCGGGCTTGCGACCGATTTCTCACGGCAGCTGCAAAGCGAAATTCAAGCCTGGTACGCGCGCGAAGCGAGTCACGCCCGTACAGCGTCAGGTCCGCAGGTGACCCCGGAGGCTGAACTTTACGAGACCCTGACGCCCCGCGAACTCGACGTTCTGGAGCTTTTGGCGCAGCGGTTGCAGAACAAAGAGATCGCCGACAAATTGTTCGTTTCGCCGGAAACGGTCAAGTCTCACCTGAAAAACATCTACCAGAAGCTCGATGTTGGTAAGCGCCGGGAGGCGGTCGAGAAGGCCCGGAAAATAGGGCTTGTTTAAACTCGAAGTGGGTCGTTACCCTCTTCTCAGGTGGGTCTCCACGTCCATACGATCGTGCAGGATGCGGATAATTTCAATAGCGGTAGATTTTTGGCGATAGAAAATTAAATGCCGTCCGACATGATATACCCGATAGCCCTTCCGAATATCATCACGAGCATTCCCTAAATGAGGCTGCTCAGCCAAAATATGAAAGCTTTCATCAAGTTTTGAAAGATAAATGTTGCGTTGCTCACGGCCCCAAGATTTCAGTGTGAAACGGCCAATAGATTTAAGATCTTCAAGGGATTTTGCGCTAAGACGAAAGACTGGCATTAACTCGCACCTTCTTTGTCAAGATCCTTAAACAGTCCCTCCAATGAATACTCGACAAATCCACTTTCTTCACCTTCAATTAATGCACGTCGCAAAGCGTTAAGTTTTACTTCCCGTTCCTCAAGAAACCTCAAGCCCTCCCGAACGACTTCACTTGCGGATGCATACCGTCCGGTTTCAATTTGCTGAGCAATGAATTCTTCAAAATATTTTCCGAGCGTAACACTAGTATTTTTTTGCATATTAGCCATCCTCCTACAGAATATTTTTGTACCAATATATACCATAATATAATATATGTCAAAATTTCTTGATCATCTAAGCTTCTCTTTCCATCCTGCCCCCGTCACCCAATCTCCCCATCTCCCCGTCTCCCAGATACCTGAAACCTGTTAATTCTTCACGCCATGCCCTATGCGCTCCCTCCGGGGCGTAGGCCCTACGGGCCGGAGGCTGCTCGCTGTTTCAACATTCCGCAATCCACAATCCCTGGCCCAGACCTGCTTTATGAAGACCATCTATATTAGTTCCAACTCCTTTTTCCTTCCTTTCGGTGCTAAGCGGTGAACAATAAATAATTTTACATCTTTCTTGGTGAAAACGAGTAGTTCCAATCAGGTAATGTATCATGCTTTTCCAATTGGAGTTGTGACATTTGCTGGGCAGAAACTTTTTGACCATTTGTATATCTTTTACGAACCAAGGTCGCTCTCACTTTTAACCCTGGCCTATCTTTGGGCGTAGTTTTTGTCCTTCTCATATACTTTAGTATGGTTTCATAGCTGTTCAGCGGTATCCCTCTCCAGTTATTGCTGATAGGACCGAATAAGCGATGCTCAATCGGGTTCCATTTTGAGGCTCCCGGAGGATAATGGCAAACCGTTACACTGAGCCCATATGGATCACACAGCTTTCGTTGAAGCTCATATTTCCACGCTCTTACCCGGTAGCCGTTACTACCGCCGGCATCAACCTGAATAAGAAGCTTTTTGCGTCCCGGGTATCTCTTTATCCCAACTTGCTTCCACCACCGGACGATACAGTCCACTGCAAATGCCGGCGTGTCATGATGAATACTCACAGACATAAAACCTGTATTGGCTTGCATGTCATAAATACCAAAGTTTATGGCTATTCCTTCTGCAAGTTGTCGAAAATCGTGATCACTAACTTCAAAGGCTTTTTGGCGCCATGAGGTTCCATTATTTTTGAAATCACCCACCATTTCCCTCTTTTTGCTATCGGCACTAATCGCGGGATTGCCTTCTTCAACAAACTGGCGACGAACTGCGTTGATGTACTCAAACTGTTGATTTCTCTGCGCGCGTGCTTCGGGTGTTTTTTTTGCACCCAAAGCCTTTTTTTTGTGATTGACTTTCAATGAATATCCAAGTTCTTTGAGCAGTCTGCCAACACTTGTACGATTAACCGCTTTGACACCCAAAGCTTTAAGTTCATTGGTTAGCTTTTGTGCTGTTTTTCTTGTCCATTTTAAACCGGTCATGGGATCACCGGCTGTCTCGTACTGCATCAATGTTTCTATCATGGCGATGATTTGCGGCGTTTTTTTTCCAAGATCTTGCGGCCCCCGCCCACTCGCCGAACCCTATCGGTTTCAATTTTACCATTCCATAACTCCTGACGACCTTTGGCCACCGTATGCATGTCCAAACCGAATAACTGCGCCATTTTTTTGTCCCCTCCATGTCCCAGCTTGATAGACTCCAGACCGGCATATAAACGCCGTTGTTTCTCATCCAAAAGACTAACAAACAATTCAACCAGGGTTTTGCCCTCCTGAAACAAAACCTCTGAACTCATTGGTTCTAACGCCGAATCGGCAATGGCTTGTTGCTTCTTTCTTTCACTGCACTGACGCTTGCGTTTTTTCATCCTTGATGAACAGTAAAGATAACGACCACACACTTTGTGTCTATCAATCCTCGTGTCGTTTAGAAGTTTTAAAACCGCCACTCTAATTCCCACGTGTAACAGGCTGTCCAATTCAAATTCAAAATATCCGGCCTCAGAATGATCAACGTGGTGCTCAATCGTATTGAGCAAGGAGCCTTGCTTGGAAAAATGAACGCCTCGGCATGACCACAGTCCTTGCTCATTGAAGCGAGCAATCCCAGGAAGTGTGTAGTACTTTCCCCTATGTGAATAACTTCGCATGTAGCACAATTCTCTAAGTTTTCTGAAGATCGTAGCATCAACTGTTGTGCCCATTGCCGCCTTCATCTCAATCATAGTGGCTATTTTGTTCTTTACAATAAGTCTTTTCAGTTCCTTGGAGTGATATTTTTGTTTTTTCATAATGTCACAATTATACGTTTTGGTTGGCGATAATGTATAATTATAACATTATAAAATCATCAGTTGTGTGTCAAGCTTAATCTTAATAGATGCTTTAATACTGGGCGTTATCTTACCCTCACAAATCGCAATGTAATGGTAAGATATGCACAAATTAAACATATAATTGCGATATTATTAATTGTTGGCTCCTAAGTGCAAAATATAGCCACCTTGTTTTTCGATATATTGCTTAATGAGATCACTACTTTGTTGATGAACCGCAGTAAGATAAAAAAGGAAATTATTTATAAGTACTTCTACTTCGCTTGTTGATATTTTGATGGCATGTTTTTCCAGCAAAATTAATTGAATCTCAGCGACCTGGCGCGTTTGGTTAAAACGCAGGTTGCCGACTTCAACAAGCACATTATATGCAAAATTTGAGTCGGCCGGTACAATCATAGGAAGCTCGGTGGACTTGAATGCTCCGATATCCGGATGTTGCGGGCAATACTTAATGGTTTCATGGGCGATGAAAGTTCCAATACCGATTGCGAAGATTTTACGTCGTTTTCTTGTTTTTTGAATGCAAAGAGAGCGTTTACAAACAGGACAATGTGTCTGATCCGGTTTGAAGGCAATGGGCGGCGGTTTATCAAAGAGTCGGTTTGGTAAGTTATGGATAAAAGCTTGATTGCGAAAAAAATGTATCAGTTCAATTATGGTGGATTTTTTTTTAAATCATAATCTTTGAATAATTGTGCGACTGCTTGCTGTGAAGCCTTTACTCCTTTTTTCTCTACAGCTACAGAAAGTTCAAAGAAAGATGCTTTGGGATTTTTAATAAATTCAACCAAAACGTAAACGGCTGTTTGAGGATTTAAGCTTTCAATTTTTTTGGGAGCTGTTAAAACTTGCAAGCGTTTTAATTGCAGCTGTTTTTTGCTTTCACTGACGGACAGATAGACAAATCCTTTTGGTGTGTTAAACCGATCAATTTTTTTCTTTTTATACATCTGATTGAGTACCGGATGACATGGCACTGATAGAATATTGAACAGATCTTTTGCTGTGAGACCTTGAAAACTTTTGTCTATAAAACGGCCAATTGTTTGATTCAAATTGCCATGTCTGCAAAACCCAATGTCTTGATAGAACCAAATACCGTTTTTATCAAAAGATGGAATTGATCGCAGAGTGTACCACTTACTGTTGTGGGTAAAGCTACTATAGTAACCGATTACTTTTAAGAAACGACGGATGGAGATCAAGGAATAGTTAAGCCGCCGACTGAGTTCATCAATTCTATAGCATTTTTCTTGTTTAAATAGCTCGGCTAATTGACTATGCGCATCGGATCGATTTACCATAAAATCCTCCAGATGATAATGTATTAAACAATAGCAGATTTAGACGATATGTTTAATACTATATCATGTTGGAGAGAAAATCAAGGCGATGCTAATTTTTGGCAAAATTCTTAATGTTAATAAAATACAGATGGTTATGTTAAAACAGGTATGTTAGAGGAATGGCAAAGGTAGAAAATATATTTCGAAATTGAATAAGTATTAAACATAGAGTCAGCATAACCTGTTGAAATCATTAGATCCAACCACATTTTGTGGTAATACGTTAAAGATGATATGGAAATATTAGGATTAGAATATGATTACAATACATTAAAAATAGGAGACAAAGATAATTTTGAA
>JAIVWA010000057.1:0-4541 GCA_049190255.1 Gammaproteobacteria bacterium
GGTGTAAGGAAAAAGTCCATTTTCTATTAAAAAGCAGCATTTCATGTCTAATGATTAATGCTCAGCTTAGTAACATATTGATGCGAACCGAAAATAAAGATCCAACCTGAATGCGGACGCAATCCGCGCCGATCGGAGCAATAATTTTTTCTAGTAGGATGGACTCTGTTGAGTCTTTTTTTTTACCCCAACTTTGAAAGGAACCACTTCAATGAAAATGAAGTTTGCAAATAGCCGGAGACTTTATCAGATCGCTGCAATTATGGGTATTGCCCTGTTTTTTCTTCCGGTCCTGGCAGACGACAAACCATCTTCGGGAGAAAAAGTGGCCGTGGTAAACGGCGTTGTTATAACCCGGGCTCAATACGACAAAGAATTAAATGTGCAACGCCAACGCGTTTCCCGGCAGGGAAGACAGATTTCCGACGACCAGATGGCGGAGATGAAAACGGAGACCCTGGAAGGGCTTATTGAACGTGAAGTGCTGTATCAGGAAAGCCAAAAAGCGGGCATTAAAGTCACCGACCAGAAAGTCAATGATCAGGTGGCGAGCATCAAGAAGCGCTTTCCTAGTGAAGAAGAGTTCAATAAGGCCTTAAGCAACATGAACCTGACCGAAGATGAAGTAAGAGTGCAGATCCAGCGCGGACTTGCTATCCGGGAACTGATCGATCAGAAGGTCGCCAGCAAGGTTGTAATAACAGACGAAGAAACCAGGGCTTACTATGACGGTAATTCGCAATTGTTTCAACAGCCCGAGCAGGTAAAGGCCAGTCACATTTTAATCAAGGTCGAACCCACCGCCGATGATGCCAAAAAAGCGGAGGCTCGCAAAAAAATCGTTGAAGTTCAGCAAAAACTGAAAGACGGCGGAGATTTTGCCGCCCTGGCCAAGGAATACTCCCAAGGGCCCAGCGGCTCCAGGGGTGGCGATCTAGGGTATTTCAGACGCGGGCAGATGGTCAAGCCTTTCGAAGATGCCGCCTTTTCCATGAAACCCAATGAAGTCTCCGATCTGGTCGAAACCCGCTTCGGGTATCATTTAATCAAAGTTTATGATAAAAAACCTGAGCAAACCCTGGCCTATGCCGATGTCAAAGATAAAATCGCACAGCGTCTGAAACAGGAAAAGGTCGAAAAAGACGCCACCCAGTATGTAGAGAATTTAACAAAGGGTGCCGAGGTAGAAAAATCGTTGTAAATGGCTGCTGCGTCTAATCAGAAACAATTATCATCGATTCCGACCGTGGGAATCGTTGTCATCTCTCTTTATATTGCCGCGCAATTGCTGTCTGATATTGCCAGCCTGAAGATCACCTTGATTGCCGGTTTCAGCATGGATGCCGGTACCTTCATCTATCCGCTGACATTCACCATCCGGGATCTGATCCACAAGCGCCTGGGCAAGCAGGTGGCCCGCACCGTTATTATTCTAGCGGCGGGCATCAACCTTTTCATGGCGCTCTTTTTTCAGTTCACGGCCTGGCTGCCCCAGGATCCGTCCTGGGGATTGGGCCAGGAATTTGCCGCCGTGCTGGGGCCGGTCTGGCGCATCGTCATCGCCAGCATTGTCGCCGAAGTCATCAGCGAACTGATCGACACCGAAATTTATCATCTCTGGAAAACCCGAATTACAGAAAAATACCAGTGGATGCGGGTACTGTCCAGCAACGCCGTCAGCATTCCGGTCGACAGCCTGATTTTTTGCTGGGGCGCCTTCGGCTTTTTGCTGCCCCATGAGGTGGTCTGGTCCATTTTTTTTGCCAACGTCATTGTCAAGGGCGCCGTGACGATCGTCAGCCTGCCGGCTATCTATTTAGTCAAAGAGCAAAATTGAAGGTTCAAGGTTCAGCGTTCAGAGGTTCAAAGGTTAAGGCAATTCTGTACTTAATCGTGCCAGCAACCCTTCCTGTACTCGAAAGCAGGGTCGGTGCTTGCATCCCGCTTACAAGCGGGATCTCTGTGCCAACCGTATTCCAGCGCAGATGATGACCCGAGTGTAAGGCGGGCACGGAGGCACTCCCTACTCTTCTCTCTTAATCTTATTGTAAATTATACGGTGCAAATAAAGACTATTACCACACGGCAACCTGGAACTTCGAACTTTGAACCCCCAACCTCTGAACGCTGAACCCTGAACCTCTGAACCTTTGCTCCCTGAACCACTGAACCTTTGAACCTCTGAACCCTGCCTGTGGGGTCGTAGCGCGGAGCGCGAAGCCCCAAACCTCTGAACCTTTGAACCCTGAACCTCACTTTTATGGCTATACAGATATCTCGGCCCGAGTATAAAATAAAGATCTCACGATGTCAAAAGAACATGATGGTTCTTTTCTTGACGCACAGGCGTTGCTTCCCTATACTATGCAAAATATCCTATGCGAACAAAAGTTTCCGAGAATATGATTGGATAAGAGGTGGCGAATGCTGATTACGGGATTATTTAAACGCATCTCACTGATTTTTCTCCTCATCGTCCTGCCATCGGCCTGTGTGACCAGTAAAACAATGACGGTGGCATCGACGGCCTTGCTGCTGGAAGATGTGGCCAAAGCTTCTAACAGGCAATCCGACCTGAAGCTGATCCGCGAAGGCATGCCCTCCTATTTGATGTTGATCGACGGCATGGTCGAAGCCCTGCCTGATAACAAACGTTTGCTCATCACCGCCGCTCAAAGCTATGCATCCTATGCATCAGCATTTATCCAGGATGAGGACAAAGCCTATGCCATCACTTTGTATGCCAAAGCGAAAGAATATGCTTTAAGGGCCCTGGAGCAAAACGGTTTTAAGAATCCGCTATCACGACCCTTTGATGATTTTGAGACCGGCCTGCAAAAAATGGGAACCAAGGACGTTCCCTATCTTTTCTGGGCGGCTTCATGCTGGGGTAGTTGGATCAGCCTGAACATGAGATCCATGGAGGCAATGGCTGAACTGCCAAGGGTGGAAGCGATAATAAAAAGGGTCCTGGTATTGGACGAAGCCTTTTACTATGGGGGTGCGCATATATTTATGGGGGTTTTGGAAGCATCAAAGCCCAGGATTGCCGGAGGAGATTTAAACCGCGCCCGGGATCATTTTCTAAAAGCAATTGAGCTGGGAAATGGCAGCTTTTTAATGGCCAAAGTTTATTATGCCAACTATTATGCCAAAAAAGCCTTTGACAGGGAGCTTTACATTTCGACTCTGGAAAATGTTCTGGAAATCCCGGTCGCTATCGTACCGGAGTTGACATTGCTCAACACAGTCGCCCACACCAAGGCCAAAAAAATGCTGGATGAGGTAGACGAGTATTTCTAGTATCTTAGTCCGCCTCAGGCGGATTTTGCATTATGTGGCAAGATCTTAGAAATGCCTAAAATGCACTTTAGGCATTTCTTTTCTTAGGCATTTTCCGGTTTATCCGGGGCAACGGGAGAAAAAAGATGAGACTAACGTCACTGTACAGCACTTTTCTTGTATTGCTACTTTTAATAGCCACTGCCGGTAATGCGGCATCGAAAACGACGGTAATCAAACTGGCCACTCTGGCGCCGGAAGGAAGCGCCTGGACAGAAATTTTCAATAACTTGAATACCGAATTGAAGGAAAAAACGAACAATGGTGTCCGGCTAAAAATCTATCCCGGAGGCGTTCTGGGAGATGAAAAAGATATGATCCGCAAAATGTATGTCGGACAGATTCATGGCGCAGTTCTGACCTCCGCCGGTCTGTCAACCATATTCACCGAAATGGACGTTTTTCAAATTCCCTTTCTTTTTAAAACCTATGACGAAGTCGATTACGTATTGGACAAAATGGACCGCTTTTTCAAAAAAGGTTTTGAGGACAAGGGATATATTCTTCCCGCCTGGACGGAAGGCGGATTTATTCGGCTGATGTCTACCAAACCAATGGCCTCCCTGGATGATTTAAGAAAAGCCAAGGTCTGGACCTGGGAGGACGCTCCGATGGCCAAGGCAATTTTCGATGAGGCCGGCATTTCCGCGATTCCGCTATCGCTGCCCGATGTCCAGGTGGGCCTGCAAACCGGACTGGTTGAGGTGGTGTACGCACCGCCGACCGGCGCCATTTCTTTGCAGTGGTTTATCAAAACCAAATTTATGACCGATGTCCCCTTAATGTATCTAATTGGCGGCATCGTTATTAAAAAAAATATAATTAATAAACTGTCTCCTGCCCACCGGCAAGTGCTCCTGGAGCTCTGTTCGAAATACATGGACCAATTAAAACTTGTGGTTCGCAAAGAAAATCAGGAGGCCATCAAGGTCATGTCCAAGCATGGCGTCAAACTCATCCAGCCGTCAGAAGAGCAGATCAAAGAATTCAAGGAGGTCTCCGCAAGAGCCATGAACCGCCAGATCGGAAAAAGCTTCTCTAAAAAAATTAAAGATGAAGTCATCGGCTATGTCGAGGAGTATCGCATATCTATAAAATAATACATAATCTATATAAAATTATGGTTGATTTAAAATGGGGGCGAATATTTATAACCTTTAAACTCGAAGCACGAAATCCGAAAACCGAAACAAATTCAA
>JAIVWA010000057.1:4551-13140 GCA_049190255.1 Gammaproteobacteria bacterium
ACTTTTTACGAGACCATCAAGATTGAAAAATGAATATTTAAGGAATTCTATCATTTTATTAGTTAACCTGCTATTTTTAAGAAAGCTGCTAAAAACGACACCTATCCTTAAATATTCAATTATTGCGAGTAGGGTAAACTATGAATCTCTGGGATAAGTTGGATGAAAAAATCAGTCGGGTGGAAACGGTCCTGGTTACCATCCTGCTGACGGTGATGATCCTGACGGCTTTTTCTCAGATAGTACTGAGAAATTTTTTTGCCACCGGAATCGATTGGGGCGATGCCCTGGTCCGCTATCTGGTGGTCTGGGTAGCATTTATCGGGGCCGCCATTGCCACCCGGGAGGGCAAACACATCACCATCGATCTGCTCTCGCGCTGGCTTACCGGTGGGCGCAGCATTGCCATTCAAGCCTTAGCCTGCTTTTTTTCTGCCGTTATCTGCGGTTTACTGACTCTGGCCGCAATCAAATTCATCTGGTTTGAAGCTCAAATGGGCGGCACCGCTTTTTTTAAGCTTCCGGTATGGGTGCCGGAGCTGATTATGCCCGTCACCTTTGGGTTGATGACCTTGAGATTTTTGATGGGTATGTTCAATGAATTCGGAAAGATTCTGCATCAACGCGGCCGCAACCAGGCAGTTTAATCAGAAAAGAAACTTTGTAGTTGCAAATAAGGGGTTCTATGACCCGATCAAACTTGAACCCTTGAACCGTGAACCCTGTATCCTGACACCTGAAACCTTAAACTTGGCAATACCTGGACAGACTAAAGTCCCTAACAACTAGTTAAACAAACCTGACCGGAGAAACAAAGTAAACGAATGACCACACTGTTGATTGTCATCTTTTTTCTTGCGCTCCTGCTGATTGGAGTCCCTATCTTTGTGGTCATTGCCGGCCTGACCATTTATTTACTATTTTCAAGCCAGATTGACATCTCGGCCATCATTATCGAAATGCATCGCATGGCCACCACCCCGGTGCTGGTAGCCATACCGCTTTTTACCTTTGCGGGGTATTTGCTCTCGGCCAGCGGTGCACCGCAACGACTCATTCGGCTGTCAAATGCCATCCTGGGCTGGATGCCCGGCGGATTGTCCGTGATTGCGCTTGTGACCTGTGCCGTATTTACCGCCCTGACCGGCGCCACCGGCCTGACGATCATCGCCCTGGGAGGCATCCTGTTGCCGGCCATGATGCGTGGACGGTATTCGGAAGTATTTTCCCTGGGGCTGTTGACCACCTCCGGCACCCTGGGATTGCTTTTTCCCCCGAGCCTGCCGCTGATCATTTACGCCATTGTCGCCAAGGTCCGGATCGATCAACTCTTCATCGCCGGGCTCTTGCCGGGCTTGCTGCTCGTTGTGCTGCTTTCAGCGTTTTGTGTCTATAAATCCGTCCGAACGGATGTTCCGAAAACCAAATTTCAATTAAAAGAGCTGGTCACGGCCACCCGGGAAATCCTGTGGGAGCTTCCGCTGCCGTTTGTGGTATTGGGGGGAATTTACAGCGGCTACTTTGCCGTCAGTGAGGCCGCCGCCATCACGGCGGTTTATGTATTATTTGCGGAGGTGGTCATCTATCGGGATATTCACATTCGAGAGCTACCTGAAATCATGAAAAAGAGCATGCTTCTGGTCGGCGGGATATTACTCATTCTGGGCGCTGCCATGGGCCTGACCAACTATCTGGTCGATGCGGAAATACCCATGCGGTTGCTGGATTTTGTCAAGGCCAACATCGAAAGCCGGATTATTTTCCTGGTGGTGCTCAACATTTTCCTGCTGGTGGTAGGGTGTACCATGGGCATATTTTCCGCTCTGGTGGTCGTGGTCCCGCTTCTCGCACCAATTGCCAAGGCCTATGGAATTGATCCGATTCATCTGGGAATCATTTTTCTGGCCAATCTTGAAATAGGCGCGTCTATCCCACCGCTGGGAATCAACCTTTTTATTGCCAGTATGCGTTTTGAAAAGCCGATACTGCGGCTTTATCTTGCCTCCCTGCCCTTCATCGCAATCTTGCTGCTGGCCCTGGCTATTATTACCTATGTGCCGTGGCTGAGTCTGGCACTGATAGAATAGGGCATGTTTCTCCGTAAAGCAGCCGGACGATACAAACGTCGGTGTGGGAATGACGCTGATTGATTAGTGGAGTGATGGAGCGATTCGATTGTGGATTTGGGATTATGGATAGTGGATTTTAATTTGGAAATTTTTCTAATAGCAATTGTTCCAATCTAAATTCTACAATCCGAAATCCGAAATCAATTGACTCCATCCTGGTTCCGGTTAGCAAGTCCGAAACAGATAAATACAAATATTTGGCAGCATTGAAAGAGACTACATAAAAAAGGGCGGTTCATCGCTATAAATGAACCACCCTTAATTAGGAGGTAAATGGAGGTTTAGTATGGCATTACCGTTCTCCAATGGGAGGTTTTGTAAAAACTCCCAGGCTAGAAATAAAAGACGAATTTATTCGTAACCTACAATAAATTAATACCACAAAATGGTACGTCAAGGGGTCGCGGCAAAAAAATTTTATGCCGCTTGCCATAACTATTTCCCGAAATAAGGAATTGAGGTATAAAAGGCCTTCATGTCTATTATATTCTGGTGGATCCGACAGGTGGTTTTGATAGTAATAGGGGCTTTTTTTTTGTATTACGGCATCCACCTGCTCATATCGTCCTACAGTCTCAAAGACCCTTTTGTATTTATCATGACATTTTTTGCCTCCAATTTTATTATCCTCATCAGTGGAACCCTTGTCTTCGGTTTTGCCTACCGCATGGTTACTGCGTTTCGTCAGTCAAAAAAAAACGATGAGGGATAGGATCGCCCTTTTAAAGGTCGTACTCGACTCGTTGTAACGGTGGGAGCGGCTTTCGACTCGGCTGAGCTCGTCGCAGGCCAGCCGCGATTTCCATAGATGGGATAAAATCTCATCGCGGCTGGAAAGCCGCTCCCACGAGATTAACCAAAAGGGACCTCTTTTTTATATACTTTTGGAAGAATAACGTTGGCGACTAAAGAAAACCCAACAGAAATCCCAAAATATCATCCGCATCCTTTAAGTCAGGAATAACTTTTTCAGCACCGGCGGATGTTAATTGTTCGGCCGTAAACACGCCCGTTGTGACACCAATCGGCACCACACCGGCTTCTTGACCCGCCTTCATATCCTGCGGGGCATCACCAAAATGGAAAACCTGTCTATCGCTGCCGATATTAAATTGCTGCTCGGCCCGTTTGATGGCGATCTTGACCAGGTTGGTCCGGTTGATATGGTCGGAACCGAACCCGCCGATTTTGAAAAAATGGTCGATTCCGATTTTTTCCAATTTGGCACGGGCGATCTTTTCCAGGTTGCCGGTCACCAAACCAAGAATAAAGCCAGTGTGTTCAAGTTTGGATATTAGATCAACAGCGCCTTCCATCATAACGATCTTCTCAGATTCTACGATTTCAGCGTATTTAAACGGCATGCAGTCGAGGCAGTCTTGCAGGCCGATTTCAATGTCTGCTGAATTAACCTCATATTCAGCTAAAATCCTGGTAATTATTTCCGGGTCCGTCATACCATGATGATTGATGACATTAATACTCACTTCCAGCCCGTAAACTTCCCGGATAGCCCCAAGCAAAGCCGCCACGTGACCGCTGGAACTTTGAATCAGGGTATTGTCGATATCAAAAAAAGCTAAAAGCCTCATAGTCATAACTATGTTTTATAAATTACATCTGGGACACAACACTAATACGCCAGCTTACCCTTAACAAACTTTAATTGCTCCTTGATCTGCTCTTCACGTCTATCACCGATTTTCCCCGGAATTGTCAGTTCAAGGCTGACGCGTTCAGTATCCCGGATGAAGCGCTGCTTATTCTCCCCGGAAGCCTCGAAGGTCAACCGGGCACCCCACAAATCTTTGGTGGTGAATTTTTCCAATAGTTTGAATTCCTGGGTCCCATTTTTATCCTGCACTAAAATTGAAATGGTTCCACTTCCGTTAGCTTTACTGAAATCGGGCAATAACGACCTGTCGTTAATAAAAAGAATTAGTTTACTCTCATTTTTGTTGATGCTTTGATATATTAAATCCATTTGAACCGGCAGTCGATTTTTTTTCTTGAACACAAAACTATTTTGGTCTGAGAAGTACAAAAATTTCGTATCTTCCAAGCGCTTTATTCTATCATTAAAATGAAACTCCTTTTTCCCATCTCCAAGTTCGGGGTGCAAATGCTCGGTCAGCTGCGCTAATTGCATTTTTTGTATCAATGTACGGAGGTTGTCTCTACTCTCATGATAAAGATCGAAATACAGCGCCGCCAGGGCATCAGCCTCTTTATCGAAATCTTCATCAAATCCCGATATTGATGTATGCCGGCCGGCCGATACTTTAAAAGGTAATGAGCCAAGGGTGCCGATCAGGCTGCCCCCGGGAAACATACCGGCTACCGATCCGGCGGCTTTCACCAGATTTTTCATGGCATCCGAATTCTTGCTGGCGTGAAGTTTCAACTGATACTGTCTCAGCGAATGGCGCATTTCAATATGGGCTATTGCCAGCAACAGCAGTGCTTCCAGCTCTTCCTCGTTTTCAAGAGCCTCAAGCAAAGCGGTGGAAACAACAATTTTACCGGTCGGTATGGCAATCGCGTTCATTGTCTTGCTTTCGATTAGATGAAAGGCGTAATCATAGCCGAGCAGCGGGATAGGCCAGTTGCGCAAGATCCTTTGGCCCAGATTGCTCATCTTGCTCTGTCGAGCAGAACCGTCCTTCAGGGGCTCATAATCGCGGAGAAGCTCCGACCATTCTCTTTCAATCTCCATCTCAACCGCAATGTCCGGAAGATAGAGCACCTTTTTAAAACAAAACGCACACTCACGAAAGCTCTGCCGCCGGGCCTCCTCTAGGGTCATCCGTATTAATTTGCTTTCATCCTTGGTATGCAGGCAGGTATATAAATGAAAGATTTTACTTTCCGGATCAGCGAACACATACAGGTTGTTTTCATCCCCGATGGAGGTGAGCAATATTTTCTGAAGGTCTTCATCGGTGATACGGGCAATGAGATCATGGTCGAAAACAAACCGAAGGCTGCCATCACCAAGAACCGGATGAAATAGATTCAGGGAGACTTTCAGGTCATCGAATTCAACTGCGGTGACCCGGGCCTCAATGCTGCGATCCTGGAAAAATATTTTGCTGAGCGACTTTATAAAATAAAAGTTGATACCATCATACCTTCCCAAACCAAAATTTAATTTGTTCAGTTGCGGCACAATGGTGATCTGATTATCCAAAACCCCCTTTGTTATGGTTTTCTGGGTTTTTTCATTAAATGTATCAGGTAGATCTTCAGAGGCGCCGCAATAACCTGCAATCAAAAGCAGGGCCATCAACCAAAACCCGAATTTCTGATACCGCCAAACGCTTGTCATTAAATATCTCCTAGGGTAAAAGAACGTTATAAAATAATATCATCAGACGTGAAATCAAGGGGGAACTGGATCCCGGGAAGCTTGATTCGGAATTATTTCCCTTATTTTCATATACTTGTCGATTTTTCATCGTTCACAAAAAACAACACCGCTGTCCACAAAAATGCACGGTTTTTAATCATCAAAACCATATGGCCCACCCCTACTTCTTCTAACTAATTGATATTATAAATATTATAAATAAACTTGAATTTTTGGAATGAATTTTGCTTAATATAGAAGGCTTCCGCATATAATCAAAAATTCACAACTTGGGGCTTCGCCCCAATTGGCCCCCGGGTTGATTTCCGGATTGTCCGGGTGGGGAGAAAATTATGAAGAAAGCTTTGACATTTTTTTTGATTCTAATTGTTTATGGTTTAAGTTTCCACAATAGTTTCGCTTCGCAAGATATCAAAATTTTGCTGAAGCAACCGGACACTCAATTAAGCTACAGGGTCATAGAGGACGGCAAAGTCCTGGTCTCGATAAAGGATGCCCAGGGGGAGCCCATCCGGGGTCTGAAGCCAGAAGATTTTACGGTGGGACGTGGTATCCAAAAGGCGGATATCCTTTCTGCCGAACCCCTTGAGAACGTAAAAGAAATCCCCTTGAATATCGTCCTGGTTATAGACAACTCATTCTCAATGAAGGAACGCCAGGCGGTTGAACCGCTTCTCCTGGCTCTGGATGAATTTTTTAAAACTGTTCGCCCCATAGACAATATTCACCTGGTCGTGTTTGATGATCAGCCCAAAGTAATTGTTCAAGAAATACCGCTTCACACCCGGATATACACTTCCAGTGATATTTCAAAGCTTAAAAATTTTTTAAAAGAATCCCATGGCCGGGGCTCAACAGGCAAAACTTACCTGTATGAGGCCATGCTCGCCGGCCTGGATATTATTCGCAAGATGCCGGCGGAAGACAATAAGTTCCTGGTGGTATTTTCAGACGGAGAGGACCTTAACAGTGCCGTTCCGCCCACCATCATCCAAAATGAAGCCGAAGGAATCGAAAATTTTGAAGTATATTGTGTCGATTACATGCCCGGTTCCAAATTGAACCGATTTCTGACATCTTTTTCCGAGAACCATGACGGCCGTATCTGGAAAGCCACCTCATCCTCAGAGCTATCCCCTATCTTCAAGGCTTTTACCTCTACCCTGCTTTACCGTTATCTCATTACGTACCGCTTGCCCGATCCGGTGATTGTGGAGCCGGCCGGATTTGACTTTGACATTTTGACCATGCTCGATGGCTCGCCGGTCAAAAACTACATTTTCTTTGAGACCGGCCAAGGCGAAATCCCTGCCGACTACGCCCTGTTTAAAGATAAATCGCAATCGGCATCCTTCGATGAGACCTTATTGAAAAATGCCTGGGACAAATATCTAAACATATTGAATATAGTTGGTCAGGACCTTACCCGGCAATCATCAGCCCGGATCAAGATTACCGGCTGTAACGCCGATGTCGGTTCTGAAAAAGAAAATCTTGATCTATCCCGCCGCCGGGCGGAGGCCGTCAGTGCCTATTTAAACAAGTTCTGGGGTATTGAGGAATCCCGCATGACCATCAAAGCCCGCAATTTACCGGAGCAGGCCACTCCCAAGGATTTAATCGGCGCCCGCCCGGAAAATCAACGGGTGGAAATTGAATACGACTCGGCCGCGATGCAGGCCGAGGCGCCGGATAAATTTATAGCGGAAATAAACGGCAAAAACGAAATCTCTATCCGCACCAATATTCTTTTTGAAACCGGTTTTCGTGAATGGCAGCTAACCATTTTAGGCGATGACCAGCCGCTTAAAACTTTCAACGGCAACGATGATCTAGAACCCCGGTATACCTTTGCACTGCGTGACCTGGATATGGAAAAGCTTGTGGCGCTGAAAACCATAGGGGTCAAGGCCCGGGTCGTGGATGATCGGGGCATTGCCAGTGAAACCGAAACCGTTCTTTTGCCGATAGCGGTCTCCCGCAAAGGCTGGATTGATGAACTGGTGGGTCCGCCCCGGGGTTCTGTATCCATTGAGCCGGCAACCTTAACCATCGAGGAATTGACAACCATCGATAGCTCGCCGTTTCTAAATTATATTTACTTCAACGAAGGTACCAGTGATATCCCGGCCGGCTACAAGCTATTTAACAATCAGACCGACACCCGGACCTTTGATGAGCTCAATTTAAAAGACACCATGGAAAAGCATCACCATATTCTAAACATCCTCGGTCAGCGCTTGTTAAAGCATCCGGAAGCACGAATCCGTATTGTGGGCTGCAATTCGAATCGAGGGGTTGAACGCGGAAAAATTGATCTTTCCCGCAGCCGGGCGGAGGCGCTAAAAGCTTATTTGAGGTACATATGGGGCATTGATCCCGCCCGAATGGAGGTGCATGCCCGCAACCTGCCGGAGGTTGCCAGTGCAGCCAGTCTCAGCGAAGGCCGAGCGGAAAATCAGCGGGTTGAAATCTATTCTGACTCCCCCGTGTTACTTGATGTCATCAAAAGTACCTATGTGCAGGCAATCTGTAATGCGGAAGAAATCCGCATCTCACCGCAGATCCAATCAGGATACGGAATCGACAATTGGTCCATAAATCTGACCGGTGATGGCAAGTCCATAGGGTCACTTGCAGGCCAGGGTGATCTTGAAACGGTCTATTCTCTGATGATAAAAGATATCGGTTTGAGCCAGATCAGTTCATCCAAAACGGTCACGGCCGACATAGAAGTTACAGATCTCAAAGGCAGGTCCCTGAAAGTGACGGCGGACGCCACGGTAGAGTTTATCAAAAGAGAAGAGCGTCTGGCCCGGAAAAAAGGATACAAGGTTTTGGAAAAATATGCCTTGATCCTGTTTGACTTCAACCGCTCGGATATCCAAGAGCACAACAAAGAGATTGTTGACCGGATTGTCGCAAGGATCAAAGAAATTCCTGAGGCCAGGGTAAGCATTATCGGTCATACGGATACGATTGGTAATGAAGCTTACAACGTGGCACTCTCCATAAAGCGCGCCCGGGCGGCCTATGATCAGATTTTAGCAGGTGGGATACCGCAAGGCGAAAACATTACCTACGCCGGCA
>JAIVWA010000058.1:0-13136 GCA_049190255.1 Gammaproteobacteria bacterium
GTATCTCCTCCTGCTCCATTTGTTCGTATTTGGCCTTCAGCTTCAGGTTATGCGCGTTAAGTTCCGCGGGATCCAGATAGAGAGTTTTCACCAGATTGCGTTGGTTACTTTTGCGGGTATCCATTCCGCTGGTGGCCCAATCGTCCTTATTTGACGGTTCTGTTTTAAGGTGTTCCGGAAATTCCACCGGCTCCATCATCTGACCGATTAAACCATCGCCCAGAATCATCACCGGATTGCGATATTTCTCTGCCAGGGGAAAGGCTTCCATCACCATCTCAACCGCTTCCTGAATACTGGCCGGTGCCATAACCAGCAGCCGATAATCACCGTGGCCGCCGCCTTTGGTCGCCTGGAAATAGTCCGCCTGGGAAGGAAGGATTCCGCCCAATCCGGGCCCTCCGCGCATGATATTGACAAATACCGCCGGACACTGAGCGGCCGTGATATAACTGATGCCTTCACTCATCAGACTGACGCCCGGACTGGAAGAAGTCGTAAACACCCTTTCTCCGCAAGCGGAAGCACCAAAGATCATATAAGATACGGCAACCTCACTTTCACCTTGTAAAAATACGCCGCCGACCTCCGTCATGCGTTTGGAAAGATACTCAGCCACTTCAGTTTGCGGTGTAATGGGATAGGCAAAGTAATTCAGGCATCCGGCCCGAATGGCAGCCTCGGCAATCGCCTCATTGCCTTTCATCAAAACTTTACTCATCGTATCCTCCGTTTATTTTTAGGCCGCTTTTTCTTCTTCGATTTCATTGATCGCTATGGCCACATCCGGGCACATCGTACAACAAATCGCGCAGAATATGCAGTCTTCCGGACGGGCCTGGTAGGCCGGAAAATAGCCTTTTGTATTCAGCTCATCAGAAATTTCCAGAACGTTTTTGGGGCATGCGTCAACGCATATCCCGCATCCTTTGCAGCGGTCTCTGTCAATTATATGTTGGTATGCCATTCAAAAAAACTCCCCTTAGAATTGAAGATTGACGATTAATATATCACCTAAATTGAGCGATTTATTCGACTTCTTCCAAGCCCTTGCGGGCGGGGATAAACCCCGCCCCTACAGACGAACCCTTACCCAACAGGTAGGGGCGGGGTTTATCCCCGCCCGTTAATTTCCATGATTAAACAAGGATTCTCACCGGGGCATTGCTCAGTTTAGGTATTAATTTGTAACCAAATACACAAAAATATTTTTTAAGTAACTGAATCCCCAAAATCTCCGGCCGTCTTCCACGGTGGCACGAGTTGCCGGGCAATGGGTAAAACCGGACAATTAAATCGCTGAATCTCGATCACTGCCAGCAACTCCTGGGCGACGGTGATAAACTCCAGCGGCAGGCCGCTTGCAGCTGACAATGTTTGAAGAAAATCATGGCCGTCATAGATTTCCTGGGTGCCGGTCTCGTCAATCAGGTTCGCATTGCCGATCAACCCCGAAATGGTCAACTTGGCTGCGGCTTCGATTCCATCTTTTATTTTCAAGCATCCTTCAACGGTTGCCGTCTGGGGGCGCAATGGATTCACCACCTGCAGCATGTGAACATCTAAACCCGAAAATGCATCACCAAGGGCGGCCAGAACCATTGCGCCGGCATCATCCCCACCGACATCCAGCAGGGTCAGACCATCGGGCTGTCGAATCATACCGGCAATTGCGGGGCTGAGAATCGGAAGATCAGCATGCAGATATTCCTGCGGGGGTAAAATCACTTTGATACCGAACGCCTCAAGCGCCTTGCGGGCCTCCCGGGTTCTAAAATAGGGATTTACCAGATCCAGATCGGCAATGCGTACGTCCAACCCCTTGCGCTTACGGTGGACCGCCAGATTTATGGCAACTTCCGTCTTGCCGCTGCCGTAATTTCCAACAATAGCAACTATTCCGTTTAAACTGATTTCCAAATTCGAACCTTTTCAGCACCCGAACACCCAGATTAGGGGCTTCGCCCCAATGGGAATAATGGGACCCATGACGCCTGGGTGCCGATAAATTTTCAGGGGTGCAAGCGAATCTGGTAATTTAAGGGGAATTTTATTCTATGTCAAGTCCTTTCAGGCCTCTATTGGTTGTCATTCCAGTAGGCTTACCCTTTTTCTGCTTTTGATTCAGCCATCAGTATGTTAATAAAAATAAAGGATATTTTTCTTAATTCATAAAACTATTAAAGTATTCTATAAATAGCATGACAAAAGTACTAACCGGGCTTGAAAACCTGATCAACAAACCCCGTCGATGGATTTCCGATGAGCGTATCGGCATATTGTGTAATCCGGCGTCGGTGGACCGTCACTTGACCCACACCTGCCGGCTTGTGGATCAAGGGTTTCCGGAGCAGCTAAAAGCGTTGTATTCTCCCCAGCATGGCTTTTTTGCCGAAAAACAGGACAATATGATTGAGTCGGCGGATATAATTGATCCGGTTTTGCAAATCCCGGTTTTCAGTCTTTATGGCAAGACCCGCATTCCGGAGGCCAGAATGTTCGAGCCCATTGATATCCTGCTGGTGGATCTGCAGGATGTCGGCACCCGGGTGTATACGTTTATCTATACGCTCTCTTATTGTCTGGAGGCCGCTCGAGAATATGGTATCAAGGTTGTTATTCTGGATCGGCCCAATCCGGTTAATGGGATTACGGTCGAAGGCAACTGCCTGGCAGCTGACTGTGAGTCTTTTGTGGGCCGGTACCCGATTCCCATGCGGCACGGATTAACCGTCGGCGAGATTGGTACTTTGTTCAACGATTACTTTGAGATCGGCTGCGATCTGGAGATAATCCCCATGCAGGGTTGGAAGCGAAACATGCTGTTTGGGGACACCGGCCTGCCCTGGGTTGCGCCCTCACCCAATCTCCCCACGCCCGTGTCGACCCTGGTTTACCCGGGACAAGTATTGTGGGAAGGGACCAATGTGTCGGAGGGACGCGGAACCACCCAGCCATTTGAGCTGTTCGGTGCACCATATATCGATGCGCCCAAGATCCTTGGTACATTGGAAAATGCAAAGATAACGGGGGCTATCCTAAGACCCACGGTTTTTGAGCCGACATCGAATAAATGGCAGCAAACCGCCTGTAATGGCTTTCAAATCCACGTCACCGACCCCCGGCAGTATCGGCCCTATTCAACCACCCTGCACCTGCTTCAGGCCGTAATGCTACATCACAGGGATCAATTTAAATGGAAAGCACCCCCCTATGAATATGAATTTGAAAGAATGCCCATCGATCTGATTATGGGAGATCGAAACATCCGCAAGCGCCTTGAAAAACTAGAACCGGTTGATGAGATTGAAGCCTCCTGGCAGGGGAAACTTAATCAATTTAAGAAGATCAGTCGGAAGTTTCATCTTTACAGCTAAACAGACGACAGCGTTTTCGATTTCGGATTTGGGATTGCGGATTTGGGATTGTTTCGATTTGGGATTTGGGATTGCGGATTTCGGATTTAATGGCAAAGCGCATGGCGCAGAGGGCAGAGGGCAGAGCGTCAGATTTTTCTGAAATTTCTGAAATGTCGAGCAGTACGCTATGCACCATGCGCTATAGCATCGAGTATCGAGCATCGAGTATCGAGCATCGAGTATCAAGGAGCCAGAAACCAGTGACCAGCGACCAGAAACCAGTGACCAAAGACCCGAAACAAGCGACCGCCGACTGGACCCGCATGTGGTTTAAGACGAACAAGGTCTGGATGGCCGTTGACGCACAGGGCAAACCGATCACCAAAGACGGCAAGGTATTGATCAAATACCAGCTTAAACAGGATTATGAGTACTGGGTTAAAGAAAATAATGTCAGCCCGATTGACGCCCCTCCGCCCAAAACGCAATTACAAAAAAAAAGCAAAAACCGCAATAAAAAATCCGCTAACGATAAACCCACCGCCGCTTCGGAACCCTGGGACGAATCGTCTTACAGGGACAAAATATGCGTATTCACAGACGGGGCTTCTTCCGGCAATCCGGGACCGTCCGGCATCGGCGTGGTGTTGCACTATGGGGGGCATGAGAAGGAAATCTCACAATTTATCGGCAACGCCACCAACAATATTGCTGAGCTTAAAGCCATCGAAATCGGGCTGTCAGCTCTAAAAAATACGAATATTCCTGTCAGACTGTTTACCGACAGCAAATATGCCTATGGATTGCTGATGCTGAACTGGAAGCCAAGGAAAAACATGCAGCTTGTGGAATCCATCAAAAAAACGATGGCCACATTCAACGATGTAAAAATTATTAAAGTGAAAGGACATTCCGGTCACCCGGAAAATGAGAAGGCCGATTTTCTGGCCACCTCGGCCATCAAAAAGGCTGCCCAGTAGGAATCTAAAATCAGCAGATGATATCTTAATTTGCCTGCGGAAGGGGCTTGGTTGCATAACCAAAATTTGCTGGAGTATTGGGATAGGATAATAATTCCGAACCATTACCAATACTCCAACACTCCACTACTCCATCACTCCTTTGGGTTACATTGCATGGTTTCGGCACAAGGATCTAACCTGACGCCTTGGTTCAGATTCGGCATTTCAAAACAAAAGAGCCCGGCACTATATGCTGCCGGGCTCTGGTCTAAAGATATATTCAACAGCGTTTTAGTCTTTTTTCAGGGTCTCGATCTCGTCTTTAAGTTCGGATATCTCTTGTTTATATTTTTCCACGCCTTCATCGATTCCGGCATCAGTTTCTACGCTCTCCTCTTGTTTCCAGGTGTCTTTGAGTTCATCAACGCCCAGGTAGATGGCCAGAGCACCGCCAAGTAAAAGCATCACAGGGATGGTACCGGCAATAACGGTTAAAAATTGAGGAAACCAGGCCACTATCCCGATCACCCCCAATAATGCGGCGATTGCACCGCCAATTAATGTCTTCATATAACATTGACCTCCTTTCAAATGTATTCAAATATTCAGGGTAGACAGAAGGGCCCGTTCGCAGGCTGATTCTTTGTACCCGCAAACGGTTGCAACCCTTTGGCTCAATTTTTCGAAACGTACCATAGCATAGTCAGTAACACAAGCCAATAAAATATTGCAAACCAATACCTATTCTGCTAATTTTAATAAAAATTCTACCGGATAACCGTCATGACCAAAAAGGAAAAAACAGCACCGCAAGGATACAGCGGACCGTCTAACCGATGGGTCAACAAAATCCTGCGTGGTTCCTATGATCATTATACCTGCTTGCTGCCGGACAAAATCGGCGGCTTCTCAAATCTGCTTCTTAAGCTTTTTTACTCAGGGATTAAGATCGATGACCGGCAGACCGAAATTATTGCGCATCTGGAAGAAAACGCCATTGTCGTTTATATAACCAAATTTAAAAGCTTTTTCGAATACCTCTTCTACTACAATCGCTACCGTCAGGAAAATCTGCCCTATCCCCAGATAGGCTTTGACTACAAAGTTTATATCTGGCAGCCATTATCGCGGATAGTGAGAATTTTTTTGGCCAGAGCGGATTTTGTTCTGCGGCATCAGGCCTTGCCGGATCCCTATGACCGTGGATATCTCAAACAGGAATTGATTAACGGACGGTGTGGATTCTTGTCGCTGGTCGGGGAAAAGAATTTTTACCGCCGCTTTGTAAAGGCCGAAACCGACCCGATACATTACCTGATCGAAATTCAAAAAACCATTGACCGGCCGATTTACCTCATTCCGCAGTTGATGTTTTTCAGCAAAAGCGCCCGCCGCGAAAGCCCGACAATGATTGATATCCTCTTCGGTCCCGAAGACAAACCCGGCAAACTCAGACGCCTGTTCACCCTGTTTAAAAACAGCGGCAGGGTGTTTACGGAAGTTTCCGAACCCCTGAATTTAAAACGCTACCTGAATTCTGAAGAAATCCGGCACCAATCGACTGAATATCAGTCATTGGTATTGCGTCGCGACCTGCTGGTTCAACTCAATGCCCATCGCCAGAGCATTACAGGACCTGTCCGCAAATCAAGAATAGAATTGAAGGAAAGTATTTTAACGACCGAACGCTTTCAGCGCTTTATGGAAACCTACGCCGAAAATCGTGATATTCCCATCCACCAGGTCCGCCGCAAAGCCGACGCCTATATCGAAGAGATTGCCGCCAATTATAAACCGGCTTTTATAACGGTGGCATCGGTTATTGTGGGATGGCTTATTCGGTCAATGTTTGACGGATTTACAACCAACCATGAAATTCTCAACAAAGTAAAAAATATGTCTCTCAAGGGGCCTCTTGTCCTGGTTCCCAGCCATAAAAGCCATATTGATTATCTGATCCTGGATTATGTTCTGTATCACAACAACCTGTCGGTACCTCATATCGCGGCCGGCAAAAATCTCTCATTCTGGCCCTTGGGTCCTTTATTCCGCGGAGTCGGCGCCTTTTTCCTTCGTCGATCATTCAGGGGTGCCGTGCTCTATTCCAAGGTGTTTACCGAATATATCCACAAATTGCTGGAAGAGGGTTATAACATTGAGCAATTCATCGAAGGGGGTCGAAGTCGCACCGGCAAGTTGCTGATGCCGAAGCTGGGTTTGCTGTCCATCCTCATGAAGGCCTATCAAAACGGCGCCTGCAAGGATATGCTAATCGTTCCGATCTATGTCGGATATGACAGAATCATTGAAGAAAAGTCCTATCTGCACGAACTCGGTGGCGGTCAGAAAGAACCGGAAAACATATTACAGGTATTTCGTGCCCGCAAATTTTTAAAAAAGCGCTACGGCAAAATATATATTCAGTTTCATGAACCCATTTCGGTGAACCAGCTCTTAAGCCAGTATGACCGGCCACTGGCGGATATGAAATCAAAAGAACTAAATGCCATCACGCGCAAATTAGGCTACCAGATAATAAACGCCATCAACCGGGTGACGGTCGTAACACCCCATGGTTTGGTCGCCGGCGCCATTCTCAATTTCACAAAAGAACAATTTTCTAACGGGGAGCTGCTCTCTGTAATTGCAACGTACATGAAATACCTGGCGGCCCAGGATGCTAAACTGGCCGATACCATAGTTTCCGATCAGCAACGGGCGTTTGACAAGGTGGTGGAGTCATATACCCAGCGAAAGTTCATCGAACCGGTCTCCAAAAACAAAGAAGAGACCGATACCGAGAAAAAATTTTTAATTAACGAAAATAGACGACTTCATCTTGAATATTATAAAAACAACTGTATTGCCTTTTTTATTCCGGCGGCCTATACCGCCATGGCTATCCTGGAAAAAGACAGTTTCCGTTTTTCGGCCTCCGATTTGCATGCCGGCTACGGGTTTTGGCAGAGTTTTTATAAATATGAATTCGCCTACGATGTCGACATCCGATCAGGGTTTCATGTGCGCAAAAGCATCAAGGCCTTCATCGATGACGGTATTGTCATACCCCATCAAACACTGCCGGACACCTATGATGTCACCCCGGCCGGTTTTCGCAAACTGAAGTTATTCGCTTTTTTCCTTAAGACCTATTTCGAGGCTTATTGGATTGTGCTCAACTTCTTCATGCGTAATCCGCAAGACGCGGTAAAACCCAAAGACCGTATAAAAAAAATTACGGCCCGGGGAAACCGCATGTATAAACGCAAAGAAGTCGAGCGTAAAGAAGCGCTGTCGAAAGTCACCTATCAAAATGCGATTGAATTTTTCACCAGTAAGGGAATCAAAGGATCCGACGATACGGGAAAAATTGAAATTTATGCCAGTGCCATACAAAATGCCCTGAAATATCTGCAGTCGTGAGCCGGAGGCGTTATTGGTTATCGGTTATTTGTTATTGGTCGGATGATCAAAGCTATTCAAAGCAATCTGATATAGAGGAATGTGGCATCATAGTTCCTGGATTCCCACCTGCGAGGGAATATAGAGACTAATCAAATTCGATGCAATTGTTAATCTGAGTCGCATCAATTAACATATAACTGATAACTAATAACTCCCGCTTTTATATTATTCCGGCGGCGGGTTCACTCTACCTTTGTTAACTGAATCTGAAATATGAAGGCTCTCATTCTGGCGGCCGGCTACGGTACCCGTTTGCAGCCCTATACCGCCCACACGCCCAAACCCTTGTTCACCATTGCCGGTCGTCCCCTGCTCGGGGTTATCATTGACAAACTCCAGCAAGCCGGCTGCAAGTCTGTTATCATCAATACCCATCACTTGCATCACGATATCGAAGCATTTGTTGCGGCCCAGGGCTACAGCATACCAGTAGCTACTCGTTACGAACCGAAAATTCTTGGCACCGGCGGCGCCATCAAAAACGTGGCCGATTTCTGGGATACTCAGCCCTTTATGGTCATCAATGCCGATATTGTTGCCGATGTTGACCTGTATGACGTTTACCAGGCCCATTGCCGTCATCATCCCCCGGCCACCCTTGTGCTTTGTGATGATTCCGCATTTAACACGGTCGCCGTAAAGCAAAACCGGTGGATTACAGGGTTTCGCAATCAGGGGGATCGTTCCCAAGAGCCGGCTGACCGCCTGCTGACATTTACCGGAATACAGGTCCTCGAGCCCCAGGTGCTGGATTATATCCCGGACAACACGGCTTACAGCAGCATCGATGCCTTTAAAAAAATCCTGGCGCAAGGTAAAAAACTGGATGCCTATATTACCGATGGAGACAGGTGGCAGGATATCGGAACACCGGAGCGTTACCGGCAAATCGCCTTTCAAAAAGCGCTGCCGCCGGCTTTCAAAAAGGCTTTCGGAGATATTCCCGGCCGGGGGATAGAAAAGAAAAAGCTTAAGGGAGATGGATCGGAACGGCGATGGTATCGTCTGAAAACAAAACGCCACTCACTAATCATGGCAGATCACGGCATCCGGCAGAATCAGGCGACTGCTGAGGTTGATGCCTTTGTTCATATCGGACAGCATCTGTATCGCCAGGGTGTGTCCGTGCCCAAAATTTATTTCTACGACACTTTCTGCGGCCTGGTTTTCCTGGAAGATCTGGGTGATATCAACTTGCAGCAGACTGTCCGCTTAACAGACGATTCGGAATCCCTTATCGACCTTTATAAATCCGTTATTGATCAGTTGATCAGGCTGACGCTCCGCGGGGCAGACAATTTTGACCCGGCCTGGACCTATCAATCATCTGAATACGATCAAGAGCTGATAATCGAAAAAGAATGTCGTTATTTTCACGAGGCGTTTTTAAAAGACTATCTCGGATTTAAGATACCGTTTGAAGATCTGGCAGCCGAGTTTGTTGCTCTGGCCCGAAAGGCACGGCAGGATTCAACCGACGGTTTTATGCACCGGGACATGCAGTCCCGTAACATCATGCTGAAAAACCATCAGATTTACTTTATTGACTACCAGGGGGGGCGTTTCGGCCCGATTCAGTATGATCTTGCTTCCCTGCTGATCGATCCCTACGTTGAATTGTCGGACACCATTCAATCTCACCTGCTGGATTACACGATTGAGGCGCTGTCGGCGATCACTGAGGTGGAATCGGAAAAATTTCGCTTATGCTATGATTATTGCATGCTCACCCGAAATCTTCAGATCCTGGGCGCATTCTCTTTTCTGAGCAAAGCCAAAGGCAAACGTTATTTCGAAAAATACATACCTGCTGCACTCAGGACCCTGAAATCCAATCTTAGCGCTAACAATCAGGGGGAATTCCCCGTACTAACGGCCGTGGTAGAAAAGGCTTACGGTCAGCTGCAAAAGACAGGTATCTTCTCATAGATAACCAGGAGTGCTACATGAGTATTTAGAGAAATATATCGAAAACCCGAAGCACGAAACTCGAAATCCGAAACAAATCAGAAGCTCCAATGACAAAAATTACAACCCATTTGGCATAATCACGGGAGGAATTCAATGAGCACAATAAAAGTCATGGTTAATGGAATACCTGGAAATGTAGCCCGGATGGTAGCCGGGCATATATTAAAGGATGATCGGTTTGAATGGATACCCTATTCACTGACCGGACCGGAAATTCAGGAATCTGAATCTACGGTCGATAACATCTCGGTAAAACTCATCCAGCCGGATCAAAGAAAATCACAAATAGAAAAAATAAAGCACGCCTACGGGGAGTTTCTGAGTGTCGATTACACCCACCCGTCAGCGGTGAACTCCAACGCTGAATTTTACGGTCTTCACGGGTTACCGTTTGTGATGGGGACCACCGGCGGCGACCGCAAGAAGCTTGAAGAAACAGTGCTGTCTTCTGCCGTTGCCGCTGTCATCGCACCCAATATGGCCAAGCAAATTGTCGGGTTTCAGGCGATGATGGAATATGCCGCCGACAATTTCCCCGATTTATTCAAAGACTATTCTCTGGAAATCAAAGAAAGCCATCAGCAGGGCAAAGCCGATACCAGCGGCACGGCCAAAGCCATGGTTGGTTATTTCAACAAGCTGGGTGTTTCTTTTTCAGCGGATGACATCGTCCGGATGCGAAATCCGGAGGATCAAAAATCGCAATGGGGAATTCCGGAGCAATATCTGTCCGGCCATGGATGGCACACCTATACCCTGGTCTCAGAGGATCAGACGGTTCGATTCGAATTCACCCACACTGTCAACGGTCGCGAGGTCTATGTCCGGGGAACTGTTGATGCGATTTTATACCTGTCTGAAAAAGTGCGGGCAGGTGCCAAAGGCCAGATGTTTACCATGATCGACGTCTTGCAAGGCAATTGAAATTCAGGGCCGCTACCCCCCCGCTCCGTACCTGATCCCGACAATAAAGAGATATAATTTCAATGATATACAGACTTATTTAATCCGGCAATGTCTTATTCCGGATTGACACTGAAGGCATATTCATCTATACTTAATGTGTTAGTATCTTAGTCCGCCTGCGGCGGATTGTGCATTTTGTGGCAAAAAAGCTTAACCCCATGAGGCCTCCATGAGCGATTCGGCTGACAATCTTCTTCAGCAGTTGGGCGGCGTCGGCTCCCCCGGGGGGGAATCACCGTCACCCCAGGAAACCGTCGAACAAAAAGTAACTGCCGTTCAGTCCTCAGAGCAGCCGGATCACTGGCATATGCTATTGGTTGATCTGGTTTATCTGATCAACGGCATCTTTCGCGACGTCCAATACTGGGAGGGCGTCAAAACAGACAGGGATACCATCAAGGAATTCGTCAAAATCCTTCACGAGCTCCAGCAATTGCCCCAAAACGATGGGGTGGTACGTATTGAACATCGCGGAAGCCCTGGAACGAAAGTGTCTGAAAAAACAGATTATGTTATTCGATTGGGTGACCTTAAGGTGGATATCGCCACCGTATCCGCCATAACCAAGCGCATCGGTATACGAGTCAAGCATATCGAAGGACGGTTAATCAAATCATTTGAGGCCTTTTCCGCCCAGGGCCTGGATACTATTTTTATAAAAATTCCAGATGCATCCGATGAATCATTGGAAATATTTCGGGTCGGCATGCGCATTATATCCTGTTTTAATAAAGCAGTGGAAGATGATGCCTCTATCGAGTATGTCAAAAAAGGTCAATCCCTCTCTTTGAACCCGGTGTTAAATGAATTCCATCAGCCCGACCCCAACCTGACCCAGTTAGCCGCCTTAAATGATTTGAGCCCTAAAAATATACAGGAAATGATTCAGAGGGTCGCAGCTCTGATGAAGCGCCCGGATTTTGCAAGATCCGGCCAACCATCTGCCAATGTTTATCAGACCATTTTTAACATTAAAAGCCTGCGCCAGAAACTGGCCAGACCGGCCATTGAGTTGAACAGCGACCGGGCGCCGCAAGCAGCAAAAAGCCCAAAAGGCGGGAGCGGAGGGACCGAGGGCCGGAGAAGCGAACCCGGTGGGGGCGGTCCCGGTGGTCCCCCTGTCCAAATTGACCCGGCTGTGCTGAAAACAAATGTGGCCAGATTTATAAAAGCATCCTATGGAGATTCCCCTGAGAAGGCCGTGCAGGTAATGAAAACCATATACGGCGACGATTATCATCAGCTCGACCTTGCCGGACTCGAGGGACGGCTGCAGCTGATAACCGATCTTTTGGGGACCCTGGAGAGCAGTGATAAGGGCCAGGCGTTAATGGAAAATGTGCTTGAGCGGATTCAGACCGGAATGGATCAGCTGCCCAAGGATGTACTCGGCGAGTTAATTATCGACGGCGATGAAATTAAAATCTGGCAAGACGATCAAGAAAAGGTCATAGGAAAGTCCGATGATAATCTTTTAAATATTATCGACACCTCCAAAGATCATTCTGCTGCCCGGAAAAAAATGAGGATGGCCCTAAAAGCGGATGGACAGTTTACAGATCCGGATTATGAACAGTTGTCCAAGACGTTTAATATCTCCATCCAGGAGGCCGAGGAAATCGCCAACTTGTTGAAAAGTTGTTTTGACGGCCAGGGTAATTTCCAGAAAGCCCTTTTTGAAAAAAATGTGCCCGGATTTGCGGATCACCCCCAAAGGATATTTGAAATTCTGTGGGAATTTCTCAAGGAGATCCCGCGCCGCAGCAATCGTTTGCCATTCCTGAATTCACTGCAATTGCTGGTAAAAGATATTAAACAACCCAGGCAGGCCATCAAAATCCTGGTGTCCGACTTTATCCTTGATCCTGTTGATGTCGGTTTTCCGGACCGGAATGCCCTGATGCTCGCCATTCAGTTTCTGCGCACTTACAACAAAGAAATCAACATGGATATTGAAATCACTCCGGAAGAAGTGATGATGGTCAATATAGGACTGGATCCGGGAGTGACGCGTTATGTGGTCTGGAAAATTGACGGGGAACAAAAACGGTTTATCGAAAAAATCGTCACTATTCGCAAAAAACTCATTCAGTCCTTTGAACAGGAGGGATCAGAATTGAAAGTCCTTCCGATTCGTTTTTTACTGGCGCTGGAAAGAGAAGCCCACATATTCCTTGCGCTTGTTGGCGGAAAAACAGCCACTGCCGTCATCCAGGGCGCCCTTAATGTATACGGCAACCCTGCCTCCCAGGTCTTTTTACTCAAAGAAAGCGCCAACTATATGACCGGCTTGCTGCAGCATCTGGGCATTTTGATCCGCGGTATTGGACGGGTCGGTCAACCATCGGATTTCGCTCTGCTGGATGAAATTCAAAAGCGGCAGCAGGGCTTCATGGACCTGTCGCCAGAACCC
>JAIVWA010000059.1:0-11297 GCA_049190255.1 Gammaproteobacteria bacterium
GCCAGCACCACGGCCGTGAATTTTGGTTGGGGCTCATTCACAATAGGATTAGTTGAATAGTTGATTAGTGACTGGTTGCTGGCTACTAAAATTTAGTTGACTAAGTTGATTGAGTTGATTGAGTTGATGCAAGGAGTTCGGATAGTCAAATAGACTGAAATCCATTAACCTAATCAACTATTCAACTAGTTTTTATTTGAGATTCTTGCCATAGATCCGATAGGTTTTATAGACCCGGCCGCTGACGGTCTCGAGAATGTTGCGCATTCCCTTGTTGTCTTCCAGGATCCAGGAGAGCTCCACTTGTTTTATACCGCGCTTGATGACAGGAGATCTCAAGGAGGCAAACATCGAAAATGCAAGGGCCGCACCCAGTATGCTGTCATGGTAACGGCAGCGGACGCCCATCAAGGGTACCCTTGCGGTCTTTGGGTATTTCACTTTAAGGCGCCAGAGCAGTTTAAGCCAACCAAAGGGCAGCAACCTTCCATTGAGATCCCGGATGACCTCGTTGATATTGGGCAGCAGAATCATAAAGGCTGCCGGTTCGCCGTCCACTGCGGCGATTGACATAAGATTTTCATCCACCAGCATTTTGAGGTCCTTGCCCAGATGTTGGAATTCCGGGTCTGTAAAAGGAATAAACCCCCAGTTTTGCGACCAGGCATCATTGAAAATATCCCGAATAAGTTTTAATTCTTCCTTGAAATCAGATTTCCGCAGGGAGCGCGTTTGGACCCGTTTTTTTGCCCGGGCCATAATTGCTCTCATTGCCGGAGGGGGCTTAAAATCCGAGTCGACGATGTAGGCCAGCAGATCTTTTTCCTTGCGATAGCCATTTTCCTCGATGCGTGGGGCATAATAGGGGTGCCCGTGACCCATCATCACCATGGGCGGCGTATCAAATCCATCCACCAGCAGGCCCAATTCCTGATTGATGGAAAGATTAAACGGCCCCATCACCCGTCGCATTCCTTTTTTGCGCAGCCAGGTTTCGGCAGTGTCCATAAGCATCTGAAAAGTTTCAGAATCATTTTCTGCTTCCAGCATCCCGAAAAATCCGGTGGCGTCCTGGTACCGATCGAGATGGAGCTGGTCAATCTGAGCGCTGATACGCCCCACCGCTGTTCGGTCCCGGTAAGCGACCCACGATGAATAATCGGCATGCTCGAAATAAGGGTTGCTAGGTGCCAGCTGCATACGGCGCTCCAGCATCAGCGGTGGCACCCAAGCCGGGTCATCCTTATAGAGCGGCCACAACACGCGAATAAAATCATTGAGGGCTTTTCGGTTTTCCACTTTTACGATCTGCAGCGGGCTTGAATTTTTATTCCGGGGGGATTGGTGCTCCTGAGCAGAATTCATGGCAATCGTCTCGCGTAGGTTGATAGCAGTTTTACGGGTAATCGAGGCTTCAGAAAAAGCATGATACACAGGTTGTTTCTTCAGGTCAATACGGAAAACTGCCGGCTCTCGCTCTTATACGGATCGGTTTATTAATTTGAAGTATCTTAATTTACAATTAATCTACCCAATTCCCGATCTTGTTGTTTTGGGTGTGCGCAAAACGCACCGTCTCATTTCTTTTACCCACGTGACCAAAAGTATACCGGCCGATCAGTTCTCCGATGTCGAAGAGGGATTCGGTTTCTAAAATGGTCTCACCGGATTGCAGCCTGGCGCCCGATCCCCCGGGATCAATGCTGACATAATTGTTCCCGATCAACCCCTGCATTTTGATGGAAGCGAAAGCATCATCATAAATGGTAATTTCCTTATCTATTTTTAATTCTGCCAGCGCTGCTTGTTTTTCCTCGTCTATCTCAAGTCCTGTCACCCGGCCGATTTTCAAACCCAGCATTTTGACCGGATATCCGGTTTCCAGACCCGCCACCGAATCAAAGCGGGCATAAATCAGGTAAGACTCGCCGCTGATAAGATCCAGAGAAATCAACTTGCCGCTTACATGACCTAATCCGATCAATCCGATGATCATCACTGCTTTCAAGATTCTTTTTTTAGACATATTTTTCACCGATTTGGTCTCAACGCGCCCATGGATATATTGGAATTTTTATGGCAAAGTCGGATTTTTCCCCTCTTTTTTGACGGGCAGGAATTTGTTATCTATTGTCCATCCACGGATAGTGGATGGCGCTAGCAAGTTTCCAATTCATAATCCTGAAAAATCCGGATATCCGCTGATATCGTAAGAATTTGGCGCATTACATTTTATTAATAGAAACTTGCGAAAATTAAAATATAACATAATTCAATATATTTATAAAGTCAAGTTTATTAATAATAAATAATTTAGAAATAGAAATATTGATAAAATGTTAATTTCCTGCAAGGCAACTCTTTACAAATCATATTTTTTGTATTATAAATACTTTTGTTACTATATATGCGGATAATTCCAGACACGTAAAAGGGGAACCGATGAAAAATAATACAGAAAAGCTGATTTATGATATGGCTTTTAGGGTGCGGTTGTATATCGCTTCTAAAGTTTCAGAGCAAAAAGTGGGTGATTTAACCGAGCGCGAAACCCTGATACTGGAACTTGTCGGCATGAAGGGTAATATGAGCATATCTGAAATCGGAAGCCTCTACCCGACGGTCAGCAACTCTACGATCTCTACGACCATTACCAGGCTGTGGAAGGACAAAAAACTCGTCGATAAAAGGATACTGCCGGAAAATCAAAGAGTGACCACTGTTTCGTTAACCGAAAAAGGTAAAAAAGTGCTTGAAGAAATAAAACGCACCCAATCGGAGGTATTTAGCACCGTGACCGTGTCCCTGGGCCTGGCACCGGATCAAGTCCAATATTTCCAGGAAATTTTGGAAAACGCCATCACCTTTTTTGATAAAACTCTTGGACTGACCCTTGAGGGCCCAGAAGTGGGAGTAACTTCTAAAAAGAATTGAGGATTTTAAGACCAGCGAACCTTGAACCTCTTGAGCGCATTCAAAGCAAAAACCGCTTGCTTTTATTGTGTGACGTATTAAGACATAGGTTGAGCGGTTCAGGGTTTGGGGCTCCGCCCTTCGGGCTTTGGGCTTCGACCCCACAAGCAACGTTCCGGGTTGAAAAACCCCAGACAGTACGTATCATGAGGAATTAAATTCCTAAATTCGGCGTTAATAACTATAAATAGTGTCCAAAAAATTGACTCATTTTTAAAGTTAATTATGAGGTCTGTACTCTATGACTATGAAGGCCGTAATTTTAAGTGCCGGGCAGGGCAAGCGTTTACTGCCGATGACTGCGGATTGCCCGAAATGTATCCTTCCTGTCCGGGGTCGTACCATGATTGAATGGCAAGTAGATGAACTCGCCAAATGTGGAATCGACCGGGTGACGGCTATTTTGGGATATCGCGCAGATAAAGTCGAACAAATTTTACGCCGGCGCTATGGTTCGAACCGGGTAAAAACCATTTACAATGCAGCCTACGCCGTTTCGGACAATCTGGTCAGCTGCTGGGCGGGACATGATGAGATGAGCTCGGACTTTGTTTTGCTCAATGGCGACACCCTGTTTGAAGCAGCCGTTTTGAAACGTTTACTCGATTCGGACACCAACCCGGTGACGGTGGTCGTGAGCCAGAAAAGCCAGTATGACGAAGACGATATGAAAGTCGAACTGGATGGTGGACGACTGGTCAGAATCGGAAAGGATCTTTTGCCGGATCAAGTTGATGCGGAGTCCATCGGGATGATCCTGTTTCGTGACCAGGGCCCTATGTTGTTTCGTAACGCCCTAGAAAAGGCGTTGCGGGATCCCTCCTCGCAGACCAAATGGTATCTGTCGGTGATTGATGAAATGGCCCAATCGATGCCGGTATGGACCTGTACAACCAAGGGGCTGCAGTGGTGTGAAGTCGATTATCCCGCAGATCTCAAATTGGCTGAAGACGTTGTGTCTGCCTGTGATGGAAGCCGCAAAGACGGGGCCGATGAAGACGGCTGTCGGATTACTGAGGTTAACCTCACAACCTAAACCGGGCAAGCCGGAAAGTGCCTAAACTGGAAAATGCCTAAAATGCCAGAGAAAAGAAATGCCTAAAGTGCCTAAATTGCCTAAAATGCCTAAAGTAAATGTATTCTATCTATTTTATGAAAATAGAAACTCACGGCAAGTTGTCATTTCATTGTTCTGATTTCTGGCCTCCCATACTGCCCAGGGTCAACGACTTATACAAAAGACGGAGCGAAGCGACACCACAATTTTAGGCATTTTAGGCATTTTAGCTCACTTTAGGCATTTTCCGGTTTATCCGGGTTAGGCATTTCTTAATTTAGTCCACCGATGAAGCGTTCTGAGCTCATAGTGCGAAAGAACGCTTTTTTTACCGCTTTAAAAAATAAATACAGAAATACGTAAGGTTGGTATAAGCAGTTGTAGAAAAAAACGTCCGCGTAATGGGACGTTTTTTTACAACCGCTAAATATGGGGGAAACCGTGATTATCGACCGTTACATAATGCGGGAAATTATAAAACCCACGGTGACAATATGCGTCGTCCTGATTTTCATTTTCGGATGTTACACCGCAACCCGCTATCTGGCGGATGCCGTCAGCGGTCAACTGCCCGGTACAACGGTCATTTTTTTCATTTTTCTCAAAATTGCCATCGCTCTGGAGGTATTGCTGCCGACCACCCTGTATCTATCCGTGGTGGTTGCCCTTGGACGGATGTACAAAGATTCGGAGATGACCGCCTTGGCTGCCTGTGGCGTGAGCAAGGCGCGCGTGCTGCGGCCCGTTTTTTTTGTATCGCTGGCAATTGCGGTAATCGTTGCCTGCCTGTCGCTCTATGTCCGTCCCTGGGCCTACAGTCAGTTCTTCTGGTTAAGGGCCGAGGCTAAAGCTAATTTTGATCTTACGCGAATGAAAGGCGGAACTTTTTACGAAATTGATGACGGTAAGCGGGTAATTTTTGCTGATAGGGTCGACCAGCAGAAGAATAGCGCCCGGCGGGTCTTCATTCAAACCGAACGAGGCGCTGACCTGCAGGTTATTTATGCGCAGAAAGCCAGGCAGTATGTGGAACCAACAACCGGCAAACAAATCATCGTATTCACCGATGGTCACTTGTATGAATTCTCCCGGTTGGGGGAAAAGGGACGGATCATACAATTTGAGCAATCCGCCATGCCCCTGGAACCCAATGGTAACATCCAGCTCAAATACCGGATCAAAGCAGCCCCAACCAGTGCACTCGTCCATTCGGACGATAGCGAGGAGATTGCTGAATTCCAGTGGCGCCTGTCCACACCTCTGGCGACGATACTGTTGGCGTTGATCGGTGTGCCCCTGAGCCGTTCATCTCCCCGGCGGGGTAAATACGCCAAAGTGATGACCGCGGTGGTGATTTTTGCTTTTTACTACAACCTTAGCGCCATTATCAAAAAATGGGTCGAGCGGGGGGTCCTCGACACCCTCCCGGGAATATGGTGGATCCAGTTGCTGCTGGCCGGTTTGCTGTTGCTGCTGTTGTGGCAGCCGCCGCTGGTGTTCCGCTGGCGGCAAAGATAGCTAAATGAAAAGCAACGGTTACAATGAAAACACTTGATCGTTACATCGGCAGCCGCTTTTTAAAAAGCTTTGGACTGATTATCTGTATATTGCTGGTGCTTTTCAGTTTCTTTGAGTTGATGTCCCAGCTGGATGACATCGGAAAGGGAACCGTTACGCTCACAGATGTGATCATTTCCGTCTGCCTGACGCTGCCCCGGCGCATGCTTGATTTGATGCCTATCAGTACCTTGCTTGGTGGCATTATCGCGCTGGGTTTGCTGGCCGATCACCGTGAGCTGCTCGCCATGCAGGCCGGTGGCGTGTCCACCCGACGGATATGCGTGTCGGTTTTGGCCACCGGATCGATATTGATGCTGGCCACCCTGATGCTGGCGGAGCTGGTTGTGCCCCCCATGGACGAACTGGCCCGTACCCGGCGCGCCATGGCGCTTTCCGACACCGGTGTTACCGTGACGAAACAGGGCTTCTGGGTCCGCCGGGGTCTTTCCTACATCCACGTCGGCAAGACCCTTTATGGTGGTATCGCCACCAATATCGATATTTTCGAAACGGATGCCGAGGGGCGATTAAAGCAGTTTACCCATGCCCGGGAGGCCAACATCCAGGATAACAATCAATGGGTGCTCCGGGAAATTACCTTAAAAACCTTTAGCGATCAGGGGATTGCGACGAAACAAATTGAAAGCCTGGCACTGGACTCGTTTTTAAGCTCAGATCAGGTCGATATCCTGAAACTCCCGGCCAGCAGCATGTCCTTCTCTGATTTGCACAGGTATATCAAGGCGTTGCGGGAAAGCGGACAAAATGCAGATCGCTATGCACTGGCCTTATGGCGCAAGTTAAGTGTGCCACTGACCACCGGGGCGATGCTGTTGTTGTCGCTGCCTTTTATTTTCGGATCAATCCGCAGCGTCACTGCCGGAAAGCGGATAGTAACCGGTTCTTTTGTGGGGATTGCGCTGTATTTTGCAGATCAACTTACCGTGCATCTGGGGCTGTTGCTGAGCCTTCACCCGGTTATTACGGCGATGACACCGGTGGGACTCATCTCCGGTATCGCGTTTTGGCAACTGCGGCGCACGGGTATTGTCAACGGCTGATGGGGTTCTCATGCTCCGGTATAAACCGATTTTCATCAGGCGAATAAACGCGACCCGCAAGTCGTAAGTGCCAGTCGGAGGCTCCGGGTGTGATGTAATAGGTATAATAGCGGGCACGGCGCTGCGGCGTGCGACCCAGGGCCGACGCCGACGGTACCCCCATGACCGGAATCCTGCCACCGGGGACCTTAAGATAACATTGATCGATTTTATGCGCATGGCCGTGCAGGACCAGTTCCGCTCCGTAACGTGCCAGCAGCGCTCGCAAAGCGGCGGCATCGGTGAGCCGTTTGCGCCAGCTGACAATACCGGGTGCCGGCGGATGGTGGATCATCAACACCCGAAAAAGATGCCGTTTAGCGGTACTGGCCAGGAGGGTTTCCAACTTTTGCAGCTGGATATCACCGATGCGGCCCACCGCCAGATGCGGTGCAGTCGGGTGTGCTGTGCAGACACCGATCAGGGCGATGCGGCCCCGGACACGCAAACTGGGAAATATGCTTTCAAAGTTTGTCGCGGAATCGTTATCTTGATCGGTCTCATCCGAGACCATGTAATCGGTCCAGTGGGCCAGAGTCTGCTGCCAGACAGTCTTAACATAGGTATCGTGGTTGCCGGGAATGACGGTAACCCTGGCAGGGGTTCCCAATGATTCCAGCCATTGGCGGGATTTGCGAAATTCGGCCGGCAGACTCAGGTGGGTCAAATCGCCGGTGACGGCAATGTGATCGGGGTTCGAATGGGCAAGGTCATCCTGCAGAGCAGAAAGTATGCTGTCGCGATGCTCGGCTTTGCGATGCAATCTCCATTTCAAATACCCGAATAGACGTTTATTCAATAGTTGCCCGACCCGGATATCGCCAATACAGGATATATGCGGATCGGAAATATGGGCCAGCGAAAAGGCGGTGTCCTTGGCCGGATCGCCGGCCATGTTTGGTTCATCCAAATATACAGAAACCATCAGTGATTAACGTCTCGGAAATTTTACAATTGATTGAAATTAGAAAATCTTTTAATATCTGGATTTTGCCACTTACATCATTCTGCGCCTCCGGCGGATGAGCGAAGCGAACTATCTTGTATAGGATTTGTGTATCTATTGCAACACACTGATAGCAAAATTTGCCATGACAATATATGCGCACATTATCAAAGATAGCCCGGTGCAACACTGGGGCTTGACATCCCGTCAGCGGATACTGCGTGTACTCAATAGTGCCGGTGTTACGGATATCGTCGATGATATTGCATCACTGCCGAAAAACAGCTCGGTTATCTTGTTGCGGGGCGATTACCTGTTTGACGATCGGGTGATCAAATATATGGTTGATTCGCAGGATGTGCTGCTGCAGGTCCTGGATGACCCGACCCCGGTGATTGCAGCTGCCAGGGTTTCTTCGAATCTGGCAGGCCAGGCCGCTGATGTTCTTGATGGAACTGTCGGTGCAGGATCTTTGCCGGAGGTAAATACCGAGACCCTGGAAACACTTTCCATATCTTTTCAACAGCGGTTATTGAAGTTCGAACCGCCATTTGTATTGCTTATAACGGCTGAAAATCAGCGGGATCTGGAGAGCAGGCTTTTTACCTGGTCGTATAAAGGGGTCACCGATCTGGTTACCAAATGGGCCTGGCCGCATCCCGCCCGATGGGTCGTCGGCCGGTGTGTGCGCCTGGGGCTGCAGCCCAATCATGTGACCGTTGCCGGTTTGCTCCTGGTCGTCATGGCCGGCCTGTTTTTTGTCCGCGGATGGTATGGCTGGGGTTTGCTGGCCGGCTGGGTAATGACTTTTCTGGATACCGTGGACGGCAAACTGGCACGGGTTACGGTCACTTCCAGCCGGTTTGGGCACTATTTCGATCATATCATTGATCTGGTACATCCGCCGATCTGGTATATTCTCTGGGGGTTGGGATTGGGAGTTTCCCAGCTGGATATTATCGCAATATCGCTCAGTGCAACCCTATGGTTGATATCGGTCGGTTACGTCCTCGGACGGCTGGTGGAGGGGGTATTTCTGGCATGGCTGGGTAAATTCGGGATATTTTGCTGGCGGCCGGTGGATTCCTATTTCAGGCTGATTACCGCCCGGCGAAACCCCTGTATGCTTCTTTTGACAGCCGGCGCCCTTCTGGGATATCCGGATTGGGGATTGGCAGCGGTGGCCGTCTGGACTGTGCTGACAAGTGGATTTCTTTGCGTCCGTCTGGTCATGGCTATTTACAGTCACATGGCCGATGGTCCCTTACGGTCCTGGTTTCTGGATATCGATCAAACCAAACAATCACAATCACTGGCGGTGAAGTTGTTTACACTACAAAAGGGTTGAGTGATTAAAACAAGTTAACTAAAAAATGGACATCGAACGTTCAATCTTTTCACTGTTCCCGGCAGGCGGAGTCTCATATAAGAGGTTCCGAGGTTCGGGAGTTTCAGGATAGCCCTGAACGTTGAACCCTGAACCTTTGAACCACGGATCCCTGAACCTTGATCCAATATAGCTTTAAACTGACCCATGGGAAATATTATAGAAACCATATCGTTAGACGATATAAAACCCGGTCGCAAGCCGCACATCGGCGTACTAATCAATCCTTACAGCGGAGGCAATAAAAACGGCCTGGCGGCCATACACCGGACGATTGGGCAGTACCCCCGAACGTCCCATTGTGAGGTCCAGAAACCGCGGGACGTTTTAGCGGCCCTGATAGACTTTGCTGGCCGGGGTGTGGAACTGGTGGTTGTCAATGGCGGTGACGGCACCGTACAGGCGGTGCTGACGGCTCTTTTTCATCACCATCCATTTGAAACCCTCCCGGTGCTGGCTGTGCTGCAGTCGGGTACGACCAGCATGACAGCCAGGGATGTGGGGTTTTCAGGATCTCCTGTAAAAGCCCTGGAAAAGATTTTCAAATGGGCAGATTCCGGAGGGGGCGATCCTTCGATTGTCCAGCGTCCGGTACTCCAGGTGCAAGCGCCCGGTCACGATACACGCTATGGAATGTTTTTCGGGACCGCCGGCATATATCAGGGAATTCAATACTTTCATCGCAAAGTGAATTCCAAAGGGCTGAAAGGCGAGCTGGGCCCCGGAATAACCATTGCACGGTTTCTCTGGGCGGTATCTTTGGGGCGCAGTGGTTTTATATCCCCGGTTCCGATTACCATCGCGGTGGATGATCATCCGGCGCAACAATTGGATTGCCTGGTACTTCTAATCAGTACCCTGGAAAGGCTGTTTCTGGGGTTGCACCCCTATTGGGGCACGGAAAAAGGTCCTTTGCACTTTACGGCATTGCGCACACGGCCGCGTCATCTGCTGCGGGCGCTGCCGTTCATCCTGCGCGGCCGAAAAAGCCATTATACCACGCCGAAAAACGGTTATTTCAGCCACAATGCCAACGAAATAAGGCTAAATCTTGACAGCGGCTTTACCCTGGACGGGCAACTTTACACCCCGGGAAATCGACAGGAGCATACTGTCGTGAAATTTGGTGCCAGGGCCAGCTTTTTGCGGTTATAGCAATGGAAATACCTTCTGATTTAATCAACACCATTGGGCGCAACGCCCTGCGGGCAGCTTCCCCGGCAGTGCAGACCCTGATTGATGAAATTCTGGTGCGACACGGCCAGGCCGTCCGGGGGATCTTATTTTATGGCTCCTGCCTGCGAACGGGTGACGACCTGGAGGGGCTGGTGGACCTGTATCTGCTGGTGGACAACTACCGGGAGGCATATCCGGATCGTATGCCGGCCTTATTAAATGCCCTGCTGCCGCCCAATGTTTTCTACCTGGAACGCGAGTTTGGCGGACAGACCGTACGAACCAAATATGCGGTCCTATCACTGGCCGATTTTCAAAAAGGGACCTCCAGACGCTGGTTTCATTCCTATCTGTGGGCAAGGTTTTCTCAACCAACCGCCCTGCTGTACGCGTGCAATGACGAGGTGGCGGCCGAGGTGCTAAAATGCCTGGCACAGTCCGTTTTAACCTTTACCCGTCGCGCCCTGCCGCGGGTTCCCGCCGACTTTAGCGCCCGGCAGTTGTGGCGCCGCGGGCTTGAACTTTCTTACCGGGCCGAACTCAGAGCCGAGCGCCCGGAAAAGCGTGCCCGCCTTTTTGACGCGGCACCGCAATATTACGAAGACGTCACCCGTATCGCCATGGACGCGGTTTCCTATCCGGTTAAAATTATAAGCGGTAGCGATGCCACGCACTATCGGGCCCAAATTTCCAGCGGCGTGCGATTTGTCAGTCGTCTTACCTGGAGTCTGCGATCATTGCAGGGAAAACTGCTTTCCGTTTTAAGGCTTCTCAAAGCGACAACCACTTTTGAGGGGGGCCTGGATTATATCCTGTGGAAAATAAACCGGCACTCGGGCGTCGCAGTGGATGTGGAACCGCGCTTGAGACGTCATCCCCTGCTGGCCGTAGGGGTGCTCACCTGGCGGTTGTACCGCCGGGGCGGGTTTCGCTAGAAGCCCCTATTGCAGACCTCATATGAAACTACATCTAGAGGCCGCAAAATCAAAGGTGCTCCAATCGTCCTCGTACTCGTCCCTCGGCCCTATAAAATTCTGATTTCGAGGACGAGCACGAGGACGAGGATGAGGACGAAAAGAATCCGATTAGATCGTCTAC
>JAIVWA010000059.1:11305-13035 GCA_049190255.1 Gammaproteobacteria bacterium
AACGCTCCCTAATACACTCAAACAGTCACACGCGCACGAATCGGATCACCTCCAAAGCCTATCCTTGTATGCAACTTGGGCTTTGTGCATAACCGCATTCCTCAATTCCTCAATTTCTCAATCCCTTAATGCCTGAATTAGACCGATGTCCAATTTTCATGCAATCCCATGACAGATAAAGAGTCATAGCTATTTTTCCAAGCTGAATGACGAGGTCTGTCTTGATAAAATGCAACTGATTGTTACTCTATTGGAGAAAGCTTTAAAAGATGCGGGAACTTACCTGGGAACTGCAAAATAAAATCAAACAGGGAGTGCAACCATGAAAACAATTATTATATTTGGTGTGACAATCCTGATAGGAGTCGTCCTGTTTGGATTTCAACATACAAAAAATCAAAGGCAGGCCGAAGCGATGGAAATAGACAAAAAATACGACGATAAAGATTTAGATAAAGCTACTTTTGCGGGGGGGTGTTTTTGGTGCACGGAATCGGATTTCGAAAAGATCGACGGCGTTGTTGAGGTCGTATCCGGCTATACGGGCGGCGATGAGGAAAACCCGACCTACGAGCAGGTATCCTCCGGCGCGACCGGGCACTACGAAGCGGTGCAGGTTTTCTACGATCCACTGAAAGCCAGCTATGCTGAATTGCTGGAAGTTTTCTGGCGGCATGTAAACCCGACCGATGCCGGGGGCCAGTTTGTCGACCGGGGTCCGCAGTATCGCTCGGCCATCTTCTACCATGACGATGAACAAAAAGCGCTGGCTGAAAAATCTAAGGCCAATATGGATAAATCCGGTGTATTTAAAAAACCACTGGTGACACCCATTATGCCCCTCAAAAGGTTCTATCCGGCCGAGGAATACCATCAGGATTACTACAAGAAGAACCCGATCCGTTACAAATGGTACCGCTCCGGTTCGGGTCGCGATCAGTTCCTTGAAAGCATCTGGGGCCAAATGCCGGAAAAAAAGACGGCCGTGGGACCCAATTCAAAGTATTCCAAACCGAACGACGAAGTTCTGAAAAAAAAATTGGCGGCGATGCAGTATGAAGTCACCCAGCGCGACGGCACCGAACCGCCGTTTAAAAATGAGTACTGGGACAACAAAAAGCAGGGAATCTACGTTGACATTGTCTCCGGCGAGCCTCTGTTCAGCTCGACCGACAAGTTTAAGTCCGGTACGGGCTGGCCGAGCTTCACCAAGCCTCTGGTATCCGACAATATAGTGGAGCACCGGGACCGCAGCCTGTTTATGGTTCGGACCGAAGTTCGCAGCAAACACGGCGATTCTCATCTGGGACATGTTTTCCCGGACGGCCCCCCGCCGACCGGCTTACGGTACTGTCTCAACTCCGCGGCGCTTCGGTTCGTCCCCACAGAAGATCTTGAAAACCAGGGATACGGCGATTACTTAGATCATTTTCAATGATTTTTACGATGCCCCGCAGTTGTTTTGCAGCAACCACATTTTATTGTTGACGCCTGATTTTATTTTTTATATACTACTTAGTGGTATGAACCTGAAACTAAACATACTCAATGTGTTTTCTCGAAGAACGCTCTGCATCATATTTATATTACTGGTTGGCATTAGTTTTTCAGCCGGTGGTGTTATGGCAAACAGTTGCCAGGGTGGTGCCGGTTGCTTAAATTGTGCCGCAGCGGCGCATCCCCACATGCCGGGGATGGATGCGGATATGGCGAACCAGGGGTGTCAGTCC
>JAIVWA010000060.1:0-12965 GCA_049190255.1 Gammaproteobacteria bacterium
AAAACATTTCTACCACTTATTCGATGTCTCACGGACATTCTATCTGTTTTGGAATTTTGAATTTGGGTCATTGGGATTTGTTTGAAATTTGGTTTTTGGTGCTTGTAATTTTCGTGATTTTCATTAAGCAACTAACTTTCTTAAGTTCAATCAATTACCTGCTTAAATGACGTAGCTCTGGAGTGTTATGAAACCGAAAAAGAATGGGTATCCCAACCAACCGGTAGCCGCGGTAGGTGCCGTCGTCTTTAGAGATAACAGGGTTTTACTTGTCCGCAGGGGTCAACCGCCATCCCAGGACCTGTGGGCCATCCCCGGTGGCCGGGTGGAAATCGGCGAAACCCTTCAGGAAGCTGCTGAACGGGAAATTTTGGAGGAGACCGGTATCACCATTAAGGCGCTGGATCCGGTTTATACATTCGACTACATTGAACGGGACGGATCCGCACGTACCCGTTATCATTATGTCATTGTTGACTTGATGGCCGATTATGTCGGGGGCGAACCCCGGCCCGGAGATGATGCGGCTGAAGCCCGCTGGGTTTCCTCAAAAGAGATGGGCGACCTGATGGTTAGCTCGAAAACCGTGGGTTTGTTAAAAACACATTATAATTTTGGAATTTAGGGATTCAGGAATTAAAGGATTGCCGTTTCAACTGCGAATTCCTAAATCCCTCAATCCCTAAATACATTGTTAAACTCGATTTCGACCCGACGATTTTTACGCCTGCCGGCCTCTGTCTCATTGCTGGCGACGGGATTTTCAGGCCCCAGCCCAAAGGTTTTGATTCTGGCGCTATCCACTCCCTTGCCGATGAGGTAGGTTTTAATCGTGTTGGCCCTGAACTCGGAGACACTGATATTGTAACTGTAACTTCCCGTTGAATCGGTGAACCCCTTGATATTGATACTGACTTCGGGACTGTTCAGCAAATAGTCGGCCATTTGATTCAACTTTTCAAAAGACTGATCGGGAAGCTCATTGGAATTGTATTTGAAATAGATTAAAACTTTTTCTTCCTGAAAAGGAAATGGGACCGCAACCTTTTTTTCAAGGGATGCCTGGGCTTGATCCATCTCGTTGACGGGGGGTTTTTCTTGAATCTGTTTTTCCCCGGCATCTTTCTGGGGGGGCACTTCTTTTACCGGCGCCGCTGCTTTTATTTCTTTGGTTATGACATGGGTATTTTTAGCCGCGTCTGGTTTTTGGGGAGTTGTCCCTTTATATCTTTGGGGGGCGATTTCCTCCAGAGACCAGCGGGGTGAATCTTCCGCTCTTTGATTGACCAAAAAATATACACCGAAGACAAACAGCATGATTATGGCGGCAATGATGCTCGTTTGTTTGATTTTGGAGGGTTTTACGCTAGCGGCCGTTGGCCGTTGTTTTTGAGAGGCCGGGCTGTATTTTCGATCGTTGTCGTCTCCGGGTTCCAGATCAACCGGGATCTGAAGCTCGCGTTCACATTCCTTTATCACTTTTTTGTCAATTATTTTTAAATCGGAAGCATAGCCGGTCAGCAAGGCATGATCACAGATGATATTGACTAAACGCGGGTATCCACCGGAAAAGGAAAAGATTTCACGGACGGCATCTTGGGCAAAGATTTCTCGGGTGGCACCGGCGATCTTCAGTCGGTGTTCAATATATTTGCGGGTTTCCGGCTCTGTCAATGGATCGATGTGGTAGCTTACGGTAATTCGTTGCCGGAGCGCTCTGTTTCTGTCTTCAATTAACATTTCATTGAATTCGGGCTGGCCGACGAAGAAAATATTGATCAATTTTCTGTGCTGCAGCTCAATGTTGGACAGCAAACGAATTTGTTCCAGCAGTTCATGATTTAAGCGCTGGGCTTCATCAATAACGAGCAGTACTTTTTTGTGGTCGGCATATGCTTGGTGGAGGAAATTCTTCAGATAAATGAGAAAGGCTCCCTTGCTGTCAAATTTTTTGTTCATTTTGAATTCGACCGCCAGAAAGTTGAAGAAATCCAGATTGCTTAATCCCGGATCCGGAATTTTGGCTACGATGGCTGCAACATCAATCATCGTTACCAGGCGATTGATCAGAGCCGTTTTGCCGGTACCGACATCACCGGTTAACAGCAAAAACCCTTTGTTCTGCATAATGCCGTATTTCAGGGTTGCCAAGGCTTCCGAATGCTTTTCACCGAGCCAGAGGAACCGGGGATCTGTGGTTATCTGAAACGGCATGGCCTTCAAATTATAATAGGTTTCGTACATATTTTGTTATCTCAATACACCGCGACCGTAGTAAAAATAGATAGTCAACCAGAGAACGAAAAACAGGACAATATATGCGGTTCGCTGGCGTCCCAATTCCTTATTCTTTTTATCGATTAAATTTGCAGAATTTTTTAATTCCCGTTTTACGATTTCCAACTCATTGAGCAGATTTTTCAAATCTCCGGTCTCCGAATAATCAACCAGGCGTTGAGATTTGTGCTCAAAATCTCTAACATTAAAAGCATCAAAGGCAATTTTCTGTTTTTCGGTGATATAGGAAATTTCATGAATTTCTTTTGCTAGTTCCGAGGTGTAGAACTGTAAATATGGATTGATTTCAGGTACTTCTCCTAGCCGTCTGATTCTTCTATCAATTCCCTCATCCAGTTCTGCGGATATTTCGGCAAGTAATCTTTCCTGCTGCGTGATGGTGGTTTGGTTTTTTATCAAATCTTCGCCGGTGAGCGCCGAAATGAAAAAAATTAAAAATCCGGCGCTTACACAGCTGGTCACAAACTTTAGTGCCACCACCACGTCTCGATTCAAGATGGGCATAATTCCATGTTCCTTTCCAAACCGCTCCCAATTCCAGGAGATTCAAATATAAATATAAATTCTTTATATTACAACACAATTGCAATCAAATGAAAGGGAAATATCCAAATAACCAAAACATGCACCGCCGTTGGTCCGTATCGCTTCGCAAAGCTTGCTCTGCCGGTAAATATGCCATTTTACACAATATAGACCCGATCGACCATATGTTTGGAATTTTGAATTTGAGTCATTGTGATTTGCCCTTCGACCGGGCTCAGGGTGGTGAGCCTGTCGAACCGTTTGATATTTGTGTTTTGTGATTTGGGATTTAAAAATATTGGTGCTTGGAATTTTCACGATTTTCATTAAGCCAGTAAATTTAGTATATTCAGCCTCTTACCTGTTTAAATGACGTAGCCCTGCGTAATCATCCTGCCGGATCCGCCGCCTTGCGGTCCCTCAGGTTCTGATGGATTTGCTTAAGATCGTTGGTAGCTCCCATGTTTGCTTTAACCCATTCGGGAGAGCGCTCATATTTTTTGGCCAGCGACTGTATAGCATCTTTGTAGCTTTTGTGTTTTGAATTCTTGCCGGTCCAGTACGGAAATGGTCTCCTTGGATTATAAAAAACAATTTCGGCGGTTTTAATGGCTGCAGGTTGAGCAACAGGCACACTCTGATTTGATTGCGGATTTGCCAGGTTGGTGTGGATTTGTGCCAGATCATTGCTGTCACCCATATGGGCCTGAACCCACTGCGGTGTCGATTTATATTTTTTGGCCAGTGCCTGAATTGCTTCCTTGTAGCTTTTATGTTTGGAATTTATGCCCGCCCAGTATTGGGCGGGTCTTCTGGGGTCATAGAAAACCGGGCCGGTGCTCTTGGACCGCGGAGATTTGATTTTTTTTTCGGCACTCGCTTTGGGGGTGGTATGACCGACCTGAGGCTTTTTATCAGCCGGGGGTGTCTTTTTTTTCCGGATTGTCGATACTATTCTCAGCACATCATTTTTTTGATAGCTGATTATCCATCCGCCGTACTCGCATTTTATTTCGCCATCCTCCTCCCAGGCCTTCCCCTGACATATCGTTTTCATGCCATCTTTAAAATAGATGATATCAGCCCTGGCTGGCAATACGATGAGGCCTGCAAACAGGCATGCCGTAACGAATACTTTCACCTTTGGCTATTCCTATCGTCTAATGGATATATGTGTTTGGGATTTAAAATAGTTCTGTGAGGTCGTTGCCGGTTTAGCGGATACTGCAGGTGCTTGAATCGTATGACGGGAAATAACACTTATGCAGAGGCCGTCGTTGATTTTTGACAGTGTCGACAATTTTGACATCCTAAATTTTATTCCGGTTGCGGCTGTTCTTCCGGCAAAGGGGTGTCTTTAAGTATAGCTGCAACGACGCGCAACATTTCTTCGCGATCGATGGGCTTGGTGAGCGTGCAGGCAGCCCCCAGTTTTTTTGCGCCCTTAAGATAACCGTCAGGTTTGTTAAGACCGCCTCCGGACATCGCTATAATCTTTACCTCCGGAAACTCTTTTTTCAAATCGATAATCATCCCGATTCCGTCTTTGTTCGGCATTATCAGGTCAGTGATGATCAAATCAGCCGGATTCTGGCGGTAGACTCTGATTCCCTCGACACCATCCGGCGCTTCAACAACTTCATATCCATCACGTTCCAGCATGAGTTTGAGCATAGAACGAATTTGGGGTTCGTCGTCTATGATGAGGATACGTGCCATAACCTGTATTTCCTTTCCCGTCTATAAAAAATTCACCAACATCAACTCTCAATTAAATCATAACTTTCCGTGTCTTTCAACATTAAAAACAATGACTGATTTTTTCAAAAATATTGAAACATTGCTTGACACTTGGCGGGATATATGTTCAAGTTATGAACGTTCAATGAGTGAACACTTTGATTTCTATTTAAATTCATATATTTATTAGCCTCTGATGATTTGAATTTAGCTTTTATTGTAATTCACCAGGCGGAGCTATAGAATCGCACTTCCGAATAAACCGGAAGTGCGATTAGTTGATTAGTTGAGAGGTTGATAGGTTTTAATTGCTTATCAGCTTACGAACTTACGAGCTTAAAAGCTCAATGCCTTACACCCTTGTATGAAACTACGCCAAAATGGCACGGTTTTTCGATTACTAAACTGGCCGCTTTGGCAGTCGGCCGGAACAGCGAACCGCAGCCTGCGACGAGCTCAGCCGTGTCGAATATTGAATATCGAATTTCGAAGGATGGAAACGCTTCGCTAAATCTTTTTTAAAACAGACAGAATACATTCATTCGACGTTCGATGTTGGACGTTCGATGTTCGACGTTCATCAGTTTCTTTTTCGATTTGACCGGCCGTTTTTTTGGCCGGCGGCTGGGCTGACACCTGATACCCTTTGCCTTATGCCTTACACCTCATACCTTAAACCCTCTACCCTAAACCTTATACCCCATTTATGGACCCCAAAGACATACGCACCTTAAAAATCCTGGAAAAGGTCGACAACGACGTTGTTCCGAGCCAAAGAGATCTGGCACGGGATCTGAATATTTCCCTTGGGCTGGTCAACTCCTTTATCAAGCGGCTGGTCAAAAAGGGATACTTCAAGGCCCGCCATGTTCCCAAGAACCGCATGCGCTATTTTCTGACCCCCAAAGGCGCTTCCGAGAAAACGCGCTTAACTTACGAATATATACAGCATTCATACAATTTCTATAAGGAAGCCCGTCAAAAATTGCGTGATCTTTATACCGGCTTAGAACGCCGGGATGTCTCATCCATTGTATTTTACGGAGCCGGCGATCTGGCTGAAATTGCCTATTTATCGCTGCAGGAAACCAATATTAAGTTAGTAGCGGTTGTTGATGATGAAAAAAATGGAAAACGCTTCATGCGCTATATCGTCGAGCATCCCGATCGGCTGGTTGACCTTACTTTTGACAAAATACTCATCACCTCCCTAAATTCTAAGGAATTTATTTACCAACGAATTGCCGATTTGGGGCTTTCCGCAGAATCGGTGGTTCAAATTAGTTAGGCCTTGACTTGTGCATCAAATCATGATCAACGCATTGGGTTTGGTGACATCTGAAACGGTTTTCCTCACTTTATAAATACCCGGTTATAGGCCTGGTTTAAGAGATTATGTAATTCACCAGGCGGAGCTGTCTTCAAAGAAAAAATTACGGAGCTGACATATGCCAACTAAGGAATCACTATCCAACAAGCCCCAGGATGTTCGGCAAGACGAAGGGGAGTATTCAATTTGTCCCTCCGGCGAAAAATTTGCCCTGCCCACGGCAGACGAATACGCCGGAGAATTCGAAAAGGTGGAAAAACTGGTCGAGGAACACCGACTTAAAAACAGAGAGATTGTCGTTGTATTGGGCGTCGGATTTGTCGGATCGGTCATGGCGGGGGTCGTTGCCGATTCAGTGGATCCCGACAGCGGGCAGTCCACAAAATTTGTTATCGGTATGCAGCGGCCATCGACCCGATCATTCTGGAAAATTCCTTACTTAAACCGGGGAATTGCTCCGGTGGAAGCAGAGGATCCGGAGGTGGCACCGTTAATCCGGCGCTGTGTTTTAGACAAGAAAACGCTTCTGGCCACTTTTACCTATGATGTCCTTAGCCTGGCCGATGTCATCGTAGTGGATGTTCAATGTGACTATCACAAAGAGACGTTTGGTGATGTCAAACAGGGACATGCGGATATCGCGGCCCTGGAAAGCAGCCTGAAAACTATCGGCGAACAGATTAACCCCGACTGCCTGGTGTTAATTGAAACCACCGTTCCTCCGGGAACCACCGAATACATTGCCTATCCAATCATAAAAAAGGCCTTTAAAAAACGAGGCCTTGAAAATTCAGAGCCGCTGCTGGCCCACTCCTTTGAGCGCGTTATGCCGGGGCGCAATTACGTAGCCTCGATCCGGGATTTCTGGCGGGTGTGCAGCGGCATCAATGATACTGCGAGGAAGCGGGTAACAAAATTCTTGAGTGATGTGATCAACGTGGACCAATTCCCCCTGACCGTTCTCGATCGACCCATCGAAAGTGAGACCTGCAAAATCGTGGAAAACTCCTATCGAGCCTCGATCCTGGCTTTCCTCGACGAATGGAGCGTGTTTTCTGAGCGCAACGGTGTCGATTTGCTCAAGGTCATTGAGGCGATTAAGGTACGGCCCACCCATTCCAACATTATTTTTCCGGGACCGGGCATCGGTGGTTACTGCCTTCCGAAGGATGGCGGTTTGGGAGTGTGGGCTTATCATACCCTGATGGGATTTGAAGACGACATCTTCAAGATCACGCCGCTGTCCATTGACATTAATGACAGCCGCGGGCTGAGAGCCACGCAGCTGGTGCGCGATGCCCTGCGCAACATGGGCAAGATTGTCGCTGCATGCAAAATAGCGGTCTTGGGAGCCTCTTACCGACAGGATGTCGGTGATACGCGCTACAGCGGGTCAGAGGTTATCCTCCGCAAACTGACCGAAATGGGAGCGGATGTCGTGGCTCACGACCCGTACGTCAGACATTGGTGGGAGTTGGAAAAGCAGGATACCTATCCCGCGCCCGGGCATTCAATGGCCCGGTTTTTCCGCAACCAGGATAAACTCAGCGAAATGCGCATGACAAAGACGTTAGCCGAAGCGCTTCAAGGTGCCGATGCCATGGTTATTGCCGTTGGACACCATGATTATCTTGCCCTGGACCCGGATGAAATCGTCAAAATGGCAGCAAAACCTCTCGCGGTAATCGATTGCTTTGGGATTCTCGATGACGACACCATCCGCCGCTATTTTGAGCTCGACTGTGAAGTCAAAGGACTGGGTCGCGGCCATGTGAAACGAATTAAGGATGAAGTAAGATCGCAAAAGAGCTCGTAAGCGCGCAAACTCATACTATGATTAGAATCCATTCATTATGTAAATTTGTCTACTTACCAACTCACCATCTCAGGAGCCAATAAATGCAATTCATCGATCTGGCTGCCCAGCAAAAGAGAATTCGAGATAAAATTGAAAGCAACATTTTAGCAGTTCTTGACCACGGCAAATACATCATGGGACCGGAAATCAAAACCCTCGAAAGTCGCCTGGCCGAATATGTCGGCGTAAAACACGCCATCGGCTGTGCCTCGGGTACCGATGCATTGCTGATGGCTTTGTTGGCCTGTAAGGTCGGACCCGGAGACGCCGTCTTTACGACTCCGTTTACCTTTATTGCAACGGCGGAAGTTATCAGCCTGCTGGGCGCCGTTCCGGTATTTGTAGACATTGATTCCGAAAGCTTTAACATCGATCCGGCCAAGCTTGATCTCGCCATTCAGGCTGTTAAAAACAACGATCCGATGATATATCCAATTCCTTGCGCTAACTTAAATACCAACTTGCCGCGGCCAAGTCCGACGCCGAAGGACGAAGACGGGTACCCATTACCGATCACCCCCAAAGGCGTGATCGGCGTCGATATATTCGGCCTGCCGGCTGACTACGAGCGTATCGGTTCAGTCGCCGAAGAACACGATCTGTTTGTCATTGAAGACGCGGCGCAATCCTTTGGAGCGCAACTAAACGGCACGAAAGCCTGCTCATTCGGCAACATCGCCTGTACCTCTTTTTTTCCGGCCAAACCCCTGGGTTGCTACGGCGATGGCGGAATGTGCTTTACCGACGATGATGAATTGTCCACTGTTATGGCGTCGTTGAGAGTTCATGGCAAGGGCGACCATAAATATGACAATGTCCGTATCGGAATTAACGGCCGCTTGGATTCACTGCAAGCCGGCATCCTTTTAGCCAAATTTGATATATTTCCGGAAGAAATAGAATTACGCCAACAGGTTGCAAATCGCTATGCGACGTTGCTGGGTCCTTTCTCCCCAATAAAGGTCCCATCTGTCCCGCCGGGTGCAACCAGCGCCTGGGCCCAATACTCGGTCCTTGCCACCGATGAACCGCAGCGCACTGAATTACAAAATCATTTAAAAGAGGGCGGGATCCCCACCGCCATCTATTATCCGCAACCTTTACACCTGCAGAGCGCCTTTTCCTCTCTCGGTTATCAAAAAGGTGATTTTCCAATCAGTGAAGACTGCGCCCGGCGAATTTTCAGCCTTCCCATGCATCCGTATTTAACCGCAGAAGAACAAAAGAAAATAGCTGACGTGATAGGTAATACAGACCTCGTTGAATAGTTTACTGGTTGAATGGTTGATTAGGTAAATTATAGTCATAATTTCAAAATTTTACGATTGTTGAAACATGAAGTGTCCAATTATTATGTAAATATGGCATAAATCTATATTTACAACCACTTAACCAATCAACTAATCAACCAATCAACTATATCTGTAATAGTGACGAGTGAATAGTGACAAGGGACGAAGACGGCTCTATGTCAAAAAAACTGCCTATCAATACCATCGTAGAAACTCTTGAAAACGAGGAAAGGGTCCTCTTCGCCTACCTTTACGGGTCGGTGGCCGCAGGGGAAAAGGGCAACGACATTGATATCGCAGTTTATTCTGCAACGGATGCCGACCCGCACAAATTGTCTGCTGACCTCAAAGTCGACCTGCATAAAAAGACGGGCATTGCGCCTGACAGCTTCGATGTCCGCATCTTGAATACCTTGGTCGAACGCGGTGATATTTTCGGCCTGCTCTATTTGCGAAATGTGCTAAAGGCGGACAGGATTCTGGTCGATAAGAACCCGGAGGCCCGCGGCGATTTTCTGGAGCGTTACGGAACGCGGTTTCGGGAGTGCGAGGGGCTTATGCAGGAGGTATTGGCATGAAGACGGATCCAATTCGAATCAAAAGCTATTTTGCCGAAATCAGGAAAAACAGTTCGGAGTTGAACCAGCTGATCGATCAAAACGAGTTGAAGGCCGAATCGCTGCCGCTGAAGGCCGCCAAATACCTTCTGATCGAGCTTGCCGAGGCGATGTCCAACACGATCCAGCATATCTTGGCGAAGGAAAAGGGTGTAGCGGTCTCCGGATATATCGATTCTGTCGTGAAGGCGCACCAGCACGGGCTTATTTCTGCAGACATGTTTCAGCGATTGAAACCGTTTTTCGATTTTCGAAACAGCCTGATTCACCGATACTGGTCCATAGACGACGACCGGTTGATCGAAAACATCAAAAACGGCAGAGATGACTTCGACCGATTCGTTGAGGAAATTGAAGCCTACCTGGCTGAACATTGAGGAGATTTAAATTGAAAAATATGACAAAAAAAGACCCATCACCCCTTACCCCTGACCCATTACCTGGCGGCGGCGCCCCCTCCGTCGCCGTCATCGGCGGAGGTTACTGGGGGAAAAATCTGGTGCGCAATTTCCATGGTCTTAATGCTCTGAAGCTCATATCAGATAAGAATGAAGCCATCCTGGCCGGTTTTAAGGATCAGTTTGATGGTATCGATACATGTTTTGGCCTTGTTGACGTACTTTCCCGGGACGATATCGAGGGAGTCGTGATCGCAACTCCGGCTGAAACTCATTTTAACATTGCCCGAGAAAGCCTTCTATCCGGCAAACATGTCTATGTTGAAAAACCTTTAGTTTTGCGGGAAGAAGAGGGCCAGGAGCTTATTGATTTAGCCCGGGAAAATCATCGCGTTCTCATGGTCGGTCACCTTTTGCAGTACCATCCGGTCTTTGTGCGGTTGAAGGAAATGGCCCGGGCCGGAGAGCTGGGCCGGATTAACTACATCTATTCCAACCGACTGAATCTGGGAAAGATACGGCGTGAAGAAAATATCCTGTGGTCCTTTGCGCCCCATGACATATCCATGATCCTGTCCCTGGCCGGGGAAACACCGGAAAGCCTCATCACCACCGGCGGCAATTACCTGCATCGAAAGATTGCCGATGTCACCACCACCCACATGAATTTTCCCTCGGGACTGCAAGCCCATATTTTTGTCTCCTGGCTGCACCCTTTCAAAGAGCAGAAACTCGTTGTTGTCGGTGATAAGAAAATGGCGGTTTTTGACGATACACTTCCCTGGGAAGACAAACTTTTATTGTATCCCCATCAGATTAATTGGAAGAACCATATGCCGGTTCCCACCAAGGCGGATCCGGAAAGAGTGGACATCGCTCAGGAGGAACCCTTGCGTCAGGAATGCCGGCACTTTTTAGACTGCATAACCAACGGCACAAAACCCATGACGGATGGGGAGGAAGGGCTCAGGGTTCTTAGAATCCTCAATGCCAGTCAGGCCTCGCTGAACAGCAATGGCCGCATGATTGCTTTGGGAGTAAATAGTGACAAGTCACAAGTAACAAGGCCTCTGGGATCTTCAGGTTTTGACTCGTCACTTGTCACTCGTTACTCGCAAACTGATTGCTTTATTCATCCCACTGCTGTTATCGACGACGATGTCAGCATTGGTTCCGGGACCAAAATCTGGCATTTTTCCCACGTGCTTTCCGGATCTAAAATAGGGAAAAACTGCAATTTCGGGCAAAATGTTGTCATCGGGCCGGATACCACCATCGGCGCTAACTGTAAAATTCAAAACAATGTCTCGGTTTTCAAGGGGATCACCCTCGAAGACGGCGTTTTCTGCGGCCCTTCCATGGTCTTTACCAACATATACAATCCCAGAGCTGAAATCGGCAAGATGGACCAGGTGCGCCCCACGCTGGTAAAAAAGGGTGCCACCATAGGGGCTAACGCAACCATCGTCTGCGGGACCACCCTTGGGCGCTATTGCTTTATTGGCGCCGGCGCCCTGGTAAACAAAAACATTCCCGATCATGCCCTGGTTGTCGGAAACCCTGCCAAACAGATCGGATGGGCCTGTGAATGCGGTGAACGGCTCAGCGAAGATTTAGAATGCCTTGCCTGTGAGAAAAAATTCAAAAAAAGCTCCGACGGCCTGGTTGCAGATATAGTTAGATCTGGTTGATCGGGCCCACCAGCGGCAGACGGCCCGCGATACTGGAACAGGTAGATAAAACCGAGAAATAGTTAATAATTCAGCCAACCGCCGAGAATGCGGTGCCCGCAGAGATATTATTTATGAATAAAATTATAAAACACACCATAACCAAGCGGGAAAAAGAGAAAATTACTAAAACGATTTCTTCTCATCTGCAGAAGCACAAGGAAATCTTTGCTGTCTATCTTTTCGGCTCATATGTTACCGGCCGCCAATTTGGGGATATTGACCTGGGTATTTTGGTCCGAAATGAACCGGAAAATCTGCTTGAATATGAATTCGAACTTGAAATTAAGCTTGAAGCATTGGTGAAATTCGCAGTGGACGTGAGAGTATTAAATAAGGCGCCTGTATCATTTGTGCAGAATGTCATACGCCACGGACAAATTATCATTGACAGCAAGCCGAATACACGTTCTGACTTTGAAAGCTATATTTTACGAAAATACTTCGATTTTGCCCCCTTTCGTCGAAGATATCTATCGGAGGTGATCAATGCCCCTATTTGACCATGATAAAATGGTTAAGTTGTTATCAGAATTCAGAAAAAGTGTTTTCCGTCTTAAAAAACTCAAAGAATTAGATCAACAAAAATTTCTGAGTGATCCTGACAAGATCGGTAGCGCAAAATATCATTTTATTGTTGTTATCGAATCCAGCATTGATATGTGCAATCACATCATTTCACGGAATGGTTACAGAGTGCCGGAAGACTATGGGGATACATTTAAAGTAATGAGTGAGGAAGGAGCCTTTGATAGCGAATTCTCGGAAGAACTTGTCAAGATGGCAAAGTTTCGAAACCGGCTCGTTCATCTTTACTGGGAAATAGATGATACCATGATTTACAAGATTCTTGAGGGTAACCTGGGTGACCTTAATAAATTTATTAAGTTGATTGCCGGTTTTTTGAAATGGGATGCAAAAGAGGTCTTAAAGTGAGGGTTAAAAATGAACAGGCGGATTTTTTGAAACAGTCGATTAGAAAATATTTGCCTGATGCCGCTGTTTATCTAATCGGTTCAAGGGCAAATGATAAATTGAAAGGAGGGGATATCGATATTCTTGTCATCGCTGAAAAAGAACTTACGGGTCAGGACAAAAGGAATATTAAAATATCATTTTACAAAGAAGTTGGTGAACAAAAAATCGATATTGTGAGTTTTAAAAAGGATGAACCTTC
>JAIVWA010000061.1:0-12870 GCA_049190255.1 Gammaproteobacteria bacterium
CCATACGAATGGAGCGAAACGGAGTCCGTGTCGGCTAAAGACCTTGGTTTGGGCTCAAATGAGAAGCCACCTTACTAATAGGATTCCTATCCGTGTAGGCATAAGAATCACATTATGTGCTCCACAAGAAAGATACGCCATTCACCGGGAATACCCTTTAGGGCATACTTTCCACGATCATTGAAGTTCAGACCTGATCCTGCTACCAGGTCTTTGACTGTGCTAGAAACGAGGACCTCGCCCGTGTCAGCTTTGTTCATTACGCGTGCTCCGATATGCACAGCAATCCCGCTGACTTTGTCTTCCATTACTTCACACTCGCCGGTGTGTAAACCCGCTCGGATGGTAATACCGAGGCTCGAGACAGCGTCCCGGATGGCACAAGCACAGCGGATACCTCGTGCCGGTCCGTCAAAAGTGGCAAAAAATCCGTCACCTGCCGTATCGACCTCTTGGCCTCGAAAGCGATTCAGTTCTCCACGGACGAGGCTGTGGTGACGTTCGAGGAGATCTCGCCACTGACTGTCTCCCAGTTCGGCGGCCCGCTTGGTCGAGTCCACAATGTCTGTGAAAAGGACAGTGGCCAAGATACGTTCAGTCTCGATGGGTCGCAATTCTCCGGTCAGGAATTGCGCCATCTCGTCGAGAATCTGATTCGGATTCTCGCCAACCATCGGCAGATGGTCAACCCCGGATAGTTCCACGTACTTTGCATTAGGGATCCGCTCGGCAAGCAGCCGACCACCTTCAACATTTACTGTCACATCGTCTCTTCTGTGAATGATCAATGTGGGCACCTTAACCGATGGCAGAATGTCGGTGATGTCAATCTGGCTATTCATGCGCATGATTGTCTTTGCAGCACCGGGACTTGCGCCAAGTCTTTCGAACTTACCCCACCATTCTTTCAATGCCAGATCGTCTTTCATGGTGGGAGCAAACATCGGCAGGCTCTCGCCGCTGCCCCAAGCGCTGTCGATATATTGGAAAAGGCCTTCCAACGCTTCTTGCGTTGGAAACCAGGACGTGAATTGGGCAAATGCACCATAGAGAATCAAAGCCTGGGACCGGTCGGGGTGTGAGGCAGCAAAGAGTGTCGCGAGTGATCCCCCTTCAGATATCCCGAATATCGCGGCTTGCTCAATTCCCACTGCATCCATGACTGCGCGAACATCGTCCATACGCTCATCCATGCCTGGAAGTTTGCTGGATCGGTCTGAAAGACCTGTGCCCTGCTTATCGAACAAGATTACACGAGAAAAACTTCCCAGTCTTCGCAGCCATTGCGCAAATCTCGGTTCATCCCAGTAGTTCTCTATATGGGAGATAAACCCGGGTACGAAGACGAGGTCAACATCGCCTTCACCAAAGACCTGATAGGCGACGCTTATATCGCCGTTCTTGGCATAACGAGTTCTTATTGGTTCCATTTGTCCCCCCTTTCCTTTCTTTTGTAATGTTATCCAGAAACAATCTGGTATCATTATCGGTATCAGCCGTAAATTTCTGTTTGGCTAAAGACTGCCAAGAAACAAAATATTTCGGCTACTTGTCCCCCAAGATTACAAACAAAGTTTCTTCAAAAGCCGGGTAGGCACATTTTGAGAATCCTATCTATTGAATCTTTAGCTAGTGTTCATCCACGATAGGAAGCTACTGATATTTATAAAAAAAACGCATTTTATGGTGGACAAAATTTTCTATTGGTAGTAAAAGTAAATCTGCAACCGATTAAAATTACTACCAAATTGAAAAAAGGAGCCACCACAAAATGCGCGAAAAGAGCAAAAAACAGATGCCCTTGATGCCAGAGGCAAACGATCATCCCCAAGCAATAGAGCTGGAAAACATCAGCCGCATCTTGGATGCCAACCCTACCATCTGTGATCTGGCGATGCAAGATCTTTCTGAGGGTAGCAAAAAGGCCAGCAGATCCGGTGCTCGCGGAATGACTGCTGATCAAGTTGTCCGCGCTGCCATAGTCAAGCAGATGCTCAACTTTACCTATAAGGAATTGGCATTTCATATTGTCGATTCCAATAGTTTGAGGCGCTTTATGCGCATCGGTATCGCTGATAAAGGATTCAAGAAATCTGTGCTGAACAAAAACGTCAAGGCCCTGTCACCCCAGACGTGGGAAGCCATTAACGGCCAACTTGTCCAGTACGCCGCCGAAGAGAAGATCGAAAAGGGACGTCAGGTGCGAATCGACTGTACCGTTGTTGAATCCAATATTCATGAACCCACTGATTCCAGCTTGCTGTGGGATTCGGTTCGTGTATTGACACGCCTGCTTTATCGAGCAAAAGAAGATTTCGGACTACGCGTATTGTTTCAAGATCACAGCAGACGAGCCAAAAGACGTCTGCTGGGCATCATGAACAGCCGTAGCAAAAAGGATCGAAGAAGCAAGTATGCCGATCTCATTAAAGTGACAAATAAGTCCATCGGCTACGCTCAGAGCGCAATTGAAGCAATCGATAAAGTGGCGTCAACCAGCCATGGACTGCTTGCGCTGCGGCTGGATTTGAATCAGTATAGTCAACTGGCAGCGCGTGTTGTTGATCAAACCCAACGGCGCGTGTTGTTGGGAGAAAATGTCCCGGCCTCGGACAAGGTTGTCTCCCTGTTTGAAACGCATACCGACATCATCGTCAAAGACCGCCGCGATACATTCTTTGGTCATAAAATTTGTCTTACCGGTGGCGCATCGAATCTGATTGTCGACTGCCTCATTGTTGACGGCAATCCGGCTGACAGCAGCTTAACAGTAGATATGCTTGACCGGCAAAAAGCGCTGTACGGAAGATACCCGCTAAAGGTAGCTCTCGACGGTGGTTTTGCCTCCAAAGACAACTTGAACAAGGCCAAGGAAAAACAAATCAAGGATGTCTGCTTCGCCAAAAAACGTGGCCTGAAAGTTGAAGACATGTGCCGCAGTCAATGGGTTTACGACCGCTTGCGCCGATTCCGCGCCGGTATTGAATCCGGGATCTCCTGGATTAAACGCTGTTTTGGAATGACCCGCTGCACCTGGAAAGGTCTGCGTTCGTTCAAAAGTTATGTATGGGCCTCCATCGTATCGGCCAATTTGCTGACACTTGCGCGTAAGCAAGCAGTATAGAAGTATATATAACTTCTGGTTGGTTCCGTCTCCGATGGCAGGAGAGGTACGCCCAAAAACGACAGTTATGAGCAAATGCTCATTTGAAGCCTGAAGGTGATCATCATCTCTGGGTCGTTGCCACCAGAATTACAATTTTTTGACGCCTTGAAATCTCATTTTTGCCGATTTCTGGACGGGCACTAGCTAACTTTGAATAAAATACAGGGTAAAAATGCCGCTGTGTGAAATGCGAGCCGTAAAAAGAGTCCATATTTGAGACCCCTAATCTGATACAATACATATTTCGCAAGGCTGGCAAGAGGCGAACACTAATTTGCGATTTCAATAGCGGAATTTGGATATCTGTTTTCTCTTGCGATTTGGTTGCGGATAATTTACAAATTATGAGTTGACTTTAGTCCCGAGCCAGAGCGTGATTTCTCGATCAAAGGGGGAAAACCGGTGACCATCGACCCAATTCAGGGCATGAACGTTGCCCAGGTGGGGGAAAAACTGTTCGCCGATCTGAGCAGCATGGCCTGCACCTATGCCACCATGTACACCATGACCATTGACGAACGGGTGCAAGTGCATTTCGTGGAGAGGTAAAATGAAGATATTGATTTGCGCCGACATGTTTCCTGCTATGATTGAAACCGTCACCAGGCTGCTTCCCGAAGACGAGGTGCGGGTGTGTTTCCAAAAAGAGGTGCCTTCTCAGGCGCCCTGGGCCGAAGTGCTGATTCCGGCCATGACGCGCCTGACGCCGGAGATCATCCAATCCGCCCCGGATCTGAAACTGATCCAGCAGTTCGGCGTAGGCCTGGAAGGGGTTGACCTGGAGGCCGCTGCAGCCAGAGGTATACCCGTGGCCAACGTGCCCGGGGATCAGGCACCGGTGCATGCCGAGTGCACGGCCGAAGGCGGCGTCTTTTTGATGATGGCCTGCGCCCGGCAGTACAAATCCTGCCAGCAGACCCTGGCCCGGGGCGAGTGGGGCCGCCCGTCCGGAGAAGCCCTCATCAACCGCACGGCTCTGATCATCGGACTGGGTGCTGTGGGGCAGGCCCTGGCTGCGCGCCTGGTGCCTTTGGGCATGCAGGTGATGGCTACGGACACCATAGCCCAATCTGAAACGGCTGAAAAGCTGGGCCTGGAACGCCTGGAAGATCCCTCAAAACTGAACGGTATGCTGCCCGAGGCCGACTTCGTCATCTCCACCGTGACCCTGACCCCCGAGACCCAGGGTCTTTTCAACCGCACGGTTTTCGAGCGCATGAAACCGACGGCCTTTGTGGTCAATATCAGCCGGGGCCCTATTGTAAACGAAGAAGATTTGCTGGCAGCACTCAATGATGGCCAGATCGCCGGGGCCGGTCTGGACGTGCTGAACCAGGAGCCGCCCGCAACGGACCATGCCCTGGTCAATCACGAAAAGGTTGTTGTTACGCCCCACACGGCCGGGATCACCAGACAATCCTTTGATGCATTGGGCCGTGCCGTGGCAGACAACGTCGAGAGACTCAAAAAGGGAGAACCCTTGCAGAATCTGGCCACTATCTATATGTGAATTATCCAGGAATATGCGGGGAGGATGTGGGACGTTGTTGACAAAGTATACAAACCGGAATATAAATGGATATTGAAAAGAACAGCTATGGATTGGACAGGTGGTCAAAAGAAAAGAGAGATCAACAGCAAGGACAAGTTAAGGGGGTTGAAATGCCGCGAGGCCCAAGGCTGGATGCTCCGGGGACATTGCATCATGTGATTGTCCGGGGTATTGAAAGGCGCAAGATTGTTGATAACGATAAGGACCGTGAAGATTTTGTAACCCGCATGGGCTCAATAGCCTTGGATACGGGGACATCTATCTATGCCTGGGCGCTGATGACCAATCATGCTCACATTTTACTTCGCAGCAGCACCGCCGGCCTGCCGACATTCATGCGCCGGTTTCTTTCAGGCTATGCCATATGGTATAACCGAAGACACCGGCGCTATGGGCACTTATTTCAAAATCGCTATAAATCCATTGTTTGTGAGGAAGATCCCTATTTTAAGGAACTTGTGCGATATATTCATTTGAATCCGTTAAGAGCAGGCATGGTGGAAACCCTGGCAAAACTTGATCGGTACAAATGGTGTGGTCATTGCGTTATCATGAATCGTTGCGAAAACGAGTGGCAGGACAGGCGGTATGTTTTAAAATGGTTTGGCCGGAAAGAAGGAAACGCAAAAAAATCCTATAAGGAATTTGTCAAAAAAGGGATTGCTCTTGGCAAAAGACCGGATTTGACAGGCGGTGGCTTAATCCGATCCATGGGGGGATGGTCAATTGTAAAAGCCATGAGAACCAGCGGCATCAAAGAAGAAAGTGATGAAAGGATACTTGGCAGCGGAGAGTTCGTATCAGAGGTGATTAAGCAAGCCGAAGAAAAGGTAAAATTTCAGTTGCCCGCCATGGAGTTGCAAAAAAGCATCAAGGAAGAGATAGAGAACCATTGTAAAAATGAAAAGGTACCGGTGGCCATGCTTGAATCCGGCAGTCGCCGCCCCCCGTTGCCGAAGCTGAGAAGAGCGATCGCATTGAAACTGATCAACGAATATGGCGTGTCGTTAGCGGAAACAGCAAGACGGTTGGGCATATCGACCTCCGGTGTCGCGCAGATATTAAGGCGCAGTGTGGATGTTTGAGTTTGTACAAATTGTCAACAACGTCCCTGAATATCTGAATATCCCGAAATACGGAAGGCTGGTATAAGTGGTTGTAGAAAAAAAGGTTCGAATAACGGAACGTTTTTTTGACAACCACTATAAAACTAAAGTGGGGTTTCACAGACATCGGCGCCGCCCAGGTAGGCCTCCTGCATCATTTGATTGCACAGCAGGTTTGGGGCGGTATCGGATAAGACGATGGAGCCGGTTTGCAGCACGTAGCCGCGGTCGGCGATGGACAGGGCCATGTTGGCGTTTTGCTCCACCATGAAGATGGTGGTTCCCTGGCGGTTTACTTTTTGGATAAGTTCAAACTGCTGGTCGACCAGAATGGGGGATAGACCCATGGAAGGCTCATCCATTAAAAGAATATCGGGGTTTGAGAGCAGGGCACGGCCCATGGCCAGCATTTGCTGCTCGCCGCCGCTCAAAGTGATGCCGGCCTGGTTGATCCTTTCTTTGAGCCGTGGGAAAAGCTCAAATATTTTTTCGATGTCTCTTTTTATCTCTTCCGTATCTTTGCGCAGGTAGGCTCCCAATTCCAGGTTTTCAAGTACGGTCATGCGCGGAAAAATCCGGCGATTTTCAGGAACGATGGCCACCCCTTTGGCGATGATCTTTTTGGTGGGCTGGTCGTCGATGCGCTCGCCGTTGAGTTTTACCGCTCCTTTCTTGACTTTGCACACCCCCAGAATGGTTTTCAGAGTGGTGGATTTGCCCGAGGCATTGCCTCCCAGAAGACACACCAGTTCGCCCCGGTTGATCGTGATATTGATATCATACAACACCTGAATATTTCCGTAGTAGGTGTCTACATTTTTAAATTCTAAAATTGGAATTTGAGCCATATGGCGCCTTAAGATATGCGGTTTTATTGGAATGGATTCGATTATATTCTCTTATTCTTTGACAGGATCTACAGGATTTATTGGATTGATGAAGACAAAAAAACATCCTGATAATCCTGTTTATCCTGTCTGATTTAACATAATATGATAGAATCCATTCATAACTAGAGTTTTCCCTAAAAAAGTTTTTCGTATTCTCCATTAGCATCAGCAACTAACCTGCTTTTTACGTCCTAGATATGCTTCAATCACCTGCTCGTTGCAGGCCACTTCGTCATAGGTGCCCTCTGCGATTTTGAGACCGTAATCAATGGCGATAACCCGGTCGGAGATGGTGCGCACAACATTGAGCTTGTGTTCAATGACCAGTATCGTATACCCGAAAACATCCCTGAGGGTTTTTATAAAGTCGGTAATTTCATTTGTTTCCTGGGGATTCATACCGGCCGACGGTTCGTCCAGCAGCAGCAGTTTGGCATCGGTGGCCAGGGCCCGGGCGATCTCCAACCGCCGGCGGTTGGCATAGGACAAAAACATGGCCTGCTGGTCAAAGCGGTAGCCGGTGAGCCGGGCACCGAAAAGTCCCAGGATCTCCCGGGTCTTTTGATCCGTTTCCCGTTCTTCCAGTTTGTGTCGCGGAAGGTGTAAAATGATGGACACCGGGCCGGCCCCGGTCCGGCAAAAGCGGCCGACCCGGGCGTTGTCGAATACGCTCATTTTATTGAAAAGCCGCAGATTTTGAAAGGTGCGGGCGATACCGGCTTTCACTACTTTATGGGGCTTTAACCCGGTAATGTCAGCGCCTTCAAAACGAATGACGCCCGAAGTGGGCGGGTAAATGCCGGAGATGAGATTAAACAAAGTCGTTTTTCCGGCGCCGTTGGGTCCGATGATGCTCAGGATCTCTCTTTCATGCAGGTTGAAGCTTAGATTATTGACCGCCTTAATGCCGCCGAAATCCTGGATAATATTATCCAGCTCCAGCATGACCCGCTCGCTTTTCCGGTATCGGCCTTCAGGGACATCTCCGGTCGGCAGCTGTTGGGTCGCATCATAGTAAAGATCGGTGGAGGCTCTCAGTTCCCCGCTATCGTCTTTGTCGGGACGCTTTTGTTTTTTGAGGAGAAAACCGATATCCCCCATGATTCCCTGGGGTCTTAAGGCCATCAAAACGATCAGGATCAAGCCATAGGACATCATGCGATAGGCGCCGTATTCGCGCAGAAACTCGGGCAGGATCGACAGAATGATGGCACCGACGATAACGCCGGTGATGTTGCCGAGGCCGCCGAGAATGACCATGCAGTAAACAATCACCAGTTGCGAAAAACCAAAGTTGTTTGGAAAAACGGAATCCTGAAAGGATGCAAACAAAGCCCCGGAGGCACCGGCGATAAAAGCGCCACCCGCAAAGGCCATCAGCTTCATCCAGGTGGTGTTGACGCCCATGGCTTCGGCGGCCAGTTCGTCTTCTCGAATGGCCTCCCAGCCGCGGCCGATCCGGGAGAGCTTGATCCGGAATGAGCCGATGGTAACGACCACTGCGGCCAGCCAGATGAGGTAAGCATAAGCGATGGGTGATATAATTCGAAACCCGAAAAGACTGATGGGATCAAAGCTGTAAATTCCGTTGACACCGCCGGTGATGTTGACCGGGGTGTCCAGGTTGAGCAGCATCAGTTTGAAAATCTGGGCGAATGCCAGGGTGACGATCGCCAGATAATCCCCTTTTAGCCGGATACTGGTGGAACCCAGGGCGATGCCGATAAGCATGGTGAAAATGGCTGCCAGGGGCAGGACCAGCAGAAACGGCAGGTGGATGTCAAACTGGCTGGATGATAAGAGCGCAAAGGTGTAGCCCCCGATGCCGAAAAAAGCGACATAGGCCAGGTCCAACAGGCCGGCAAACCCGGCCACCACATTCAACCCCAATGCCAGCATAATATACAGGCCGGTCATGGTGTAAATACGCAGCCAGTAGTTATCCGGCATGACATGGGGCGCAACAATCAGAAGGATTGCCACAACCCCATACAGCATCAGGCGATGGGGACTGCGCCAGGAAACTGCGCTGGAATCACCGGCTGTCGCGGTATTTGTCTGATAAGTCATCGAAGTTGGGTTTCACGCTTTCTGCATTTTAGATTTATATTTATCCAGAAATTTGGTTACGGATTCACACAATTAAATTTTTTTTTACCACGGATTTTTCACAGAACTACACAGAATTACTAAACCGCCTGCGGCGGAAAACAAAAAATAACTTATCAATATAATTCTTTTTCCGTGCTCTTTCCGTGCTGTTCCGTGGTGAATATTTTATATTTTTAACCACGGATCTTTCACGGAGGAACACGGGAATATTATTCCGCCTGCGGCGAAAAACAAAAAATAACTTATCAATATTCTTTTTCCGTGACTTTCCGTGTCATTCCGTGGTTAGCTTTTTTTTTCTTTCAATCCACAATCCGCAATCCCAAATCCGAAATCGCTAAACTTTTTCCGTAATCTTTTCACCCACCAACCCCCAGGGCCTGATAATCAGAACGGTAATAAGGATGACAAAGGCAACGACGTCCTTGTAAGCCGACGGCAAAAAGGTGACGGCCAGAGATTCGACCAGGCCCAGCAGGATGCCGCCCAGCATGGCGCCGTGAATGCTGCCGATGCCTCCCAGCACCGCGGCGGTAAACCCTTTGAGGCCTGCCTGAAACCCGACATAATAATCGACCTGGGTGAACAGCAGTCCCACCAGTGCACCGGCAGCGCCGCCCAAGGCCGATCCGATCAAAAAGACCATGACCACAATCCGGTCCACGTCGATCCCCATAAAGGTTGCCGCTTCGATATCCTGGGCCGTGGCGCGCATGGCTTTGCCGAGTTTGGTTTTTTTGATCATCAGTGTCAGCAATCCCATCAGCAGGAAGGTGACCCCGATCAGCAGAATCCTCATAAATGAAAAAACAGTGGAGCCGATGTGAAACGTCTGCAGGCTGTCCGGAATTAAAGAAGCAATATGAAAAGAGCGGACTTTGGCGCCCTGGAAATGAAGCACCAGGTTTTGCAGAAAAATCGATACGCCCAGTGCGCTGAGCAGCAGGTTCATCCGGGGTGCGTTGCGCAGCGGTCGGTAGGCAAAACGTTCCGCCAGCACACCGACCAGTCCGGCAACACCCATGGCAACCACAATCATCAGAGCGATGACCAGGGCCGCGTTCATGACCACCACATTGTTGCGGGTCAGCAGATGCAGGACCCACCAGCCGCTAAACCCGCCGATCATGTAAATCTCTCCATGGGCAAAATTCAGCATGCCCAGGATTCCGTACACCATGGTATAGCCGATGGCAATCAGGGCATAAACGCTGCCCAGGGTCAGGCCGTTGATGAGTTGCTGGGGTAATTGCTCGAGGTATATTTCCAATGGTTCGCCTTAATTGACTGATAAATAGCCTATGCGAACTTAACTTCTTTACAGTCACGTACTAGACTATGATGGAGAAATGCCTAAATTGCCTAAAATGCCTTAAGTGCCTAAAATTAATGATGTCGCTGCGCTCCGCAATTTAATTATAACTTTCTCAGCGCTCTCCGCGAACTCTGCGGTGAACTATTACAATAAAAGAAGGTCCTCACCAACTAATTAGCAAGGACCTTTTTTTGCGGGTGGTCTTATTTCCCCGTCATCACGGATACCTGTTTAAAGTCGTTGCCGCTGACCTGAAAAAAGTAGGTAGCGCCACCTTCCAAGTCGCCCTTTTTGTCAAAGGACACCGGAAAGCCCAGAATACCCTTGTAGTTTTTTACTTTATGCAAATAGTCCACGACTTCTTTGCGGGTGATATTACCGTCGGCAGCCGCCTGATCGATGGCTGTCAGCAGGATGTTCATGGCCTCATAAGCCGGCGGTCCAAACCCGCTGAGGCTGCCGTATTTGGTTTCGTATTTTTGAACGTAATCAGCGGCGGCGGGAATGGCATAGATATCCGGCCCAAAGTGATAGACGTATGAACCATCGGCGGCACCTTCGGCCGCCTGGATGTAGTCTTTTTTATCCCGGGCACCTTCAGACCCAAAAAAGATGGCGTCGATTCCCAGCTCTTTGGTCTGGCGCACCCCGATGGCATTGTCCGGTGCGGTGGTGGCAATGAAGAATATCACATCCGGATTGTACGCTTTTACCTTGGTCAAAACGGCCGAATAGTCCTTGGCACCACCCACAATGGTTTCCTGCATGATGTCGGTGATTCCCAGCTTTTCCAGACCAGCAATGGTCTCTTTGGATAGATTTTCGCTGTAAGCGACCTTTTCATTGAGGATGGCGACCTTTTTGGCTTTCAGATAGTTTTTGATAAACAGGGCGACATTCCAGCCGTGGGCATCATTACGGGCATTGACCCTGAAAAAATGCCGGTAACCCTGCTCGGTGAGGTTGGGCTTTGATGCGGCCGTGGTAATAGTGGCCAGGTCGGCGGTTCCGTAGATTTTTAATGTTGCCTGGGCGATGTGGCTCATGGGTGGGCCGACCACCCCGTACATGAGTTTGTCCGCCACAAATTTGTGCGCCACATTGACTCCCTGGGCCGGATCCATGGCGTCGTCCCCCATGATTTGTTCGATCTTCACACCCTGAATGCCGCCCCGGGCGTTCCATTCATCGACGGCGATTTGAGCGGAGTTTAAGATTTCAGCGCAGGGGGCCGCAGCATCTCCGGTAAATGCGCCGGCATTGCCGACATGGATGCCTTTTTTCACATCGGCGCTGTGCCCGAATCCGGCCAATCCAAGGATCAACACCATCGCTAAGACGATCATTAATGTTTTTTTCATTTTTGCCCTCCTTTTTTTGGTGATAGGGTTATTTTCATGTCCCAAATGTAATTTACGCAATTCGTATTGATATTCAAAGACACCACTATTTTTAGATATCCTGTTCGACTTTTTTAATGTATTTGGGGGACACAACAAATGGCCTTTAAACACTCGTGTCGGTTGCTATAAAAGCCTCGTGCCGTTGTCGCTCCAGCAAATCCATGATGTCCTCCTGGGCCAGTTGCAGGTGAGATTGAATGGCTTCATTTACATTCGACCGCACTCCAGAAAGAATGGCTTCATATATCCTGTGATGGCCATCTCTGGTTTTTTGTGACATCACCGGGAGATGAATCATGGACATACGGTATTTCAGGGTGTGATCGCTCAGGGTTTGGCAGATTTGAAACAGCGTTCTACTGCGCGTGGCCTTGTAAATGATGCCGTGAAACTCTATATCCAGATCCGTCATTTTTTCGGTCAGGCCCGATTCGAGCACCTCATCGGTTTTCTGGATATTGAACTCCAGACGCTTGAGTTCTTCTTCGGTTATTTTTTCCATGGCCAGGCAGGCCGCAATTTGCTCGATGGTCATGCGGGTGGTAAACAAATCCTGAATGTCGTAATCGGACATTTCTTCCACAATGTAGCCGGCCCTGGGAATGGAATATAACAGGCCTTCCAGGGACAGCGTGTGAAGGGCTTCCCGGATAGGAGTCCGGCTGACCTTCATATCCGCCGCCAGGTTCGACTCGACCAGCCGCGTGCCGCCGTTAATTTTTCCGGTAATAATGGCGGTGCGAAGTTCCCGGTACACCCGTTCGGTCAGCGAGTTCGTCTCTTTTTTGGTTGTTTTGAGTATCTTCATGGGTTTAAGGTTCAAAGGTTCAGGGTTTCAGCGTTTAGGGTTAAACCCGGGAACAGCCAACATAGACAAATTCTGAGTGCTGTTCAGTTAGACGAATGGTATTTAATTAGTATATAGAAGTTTAATTGTCAAGTTGAAGTTTAATACCATAAAATCATTTAACTATCTGGAAATATTTAAAATATAATAAGTAACACAATTAATATACCAGAAGAATACACTTGACATACAAGCTTCTATTGCCCTAAACTTCACGGACTGATGCGAGTCCTGCGTTGACAGTTGGAAACCTATCGTAATGGGTCTAATTTAGCGTTAAAAGGTCTAAATATTGTCAAAAAAATTGACACATTTTATGAGTAAATGACGAGGTCTGAATGTATAAACTTAAAGTAACTGCAGAAAGAATCGACGGCTATTGCAATCAGCCCATACTGGTGGGAGACAGTTTTATTCTGGATGGTGGTAAAATCATGATTCCGGAAGGAAAACACATCTGCATGTGGGCCCTGCAGAGC
>JAIVWA010000062.1:0-5588 GCA_049190255.1 Gammaproteobacteria bacterium
AGGGTCCATTTTCGTCAGATAATAGGCAGCGGCGCTGCCCATGATGCCGCCGCCGATGATGATGATGTCGTAGGTTTTCTGGTTCATATGCTCCTGTCAGTGTGTTCAATTTTAGGGTATGGGAACTTAAAGATCCAACCAAGTGCCGATACCTTTTTTCACCGCCTTTTGGTAAATAAGCGGTGCCACGGCCATATCATCCAGGGCCAGACCCAGATTAGCGGTCATGGTACGTTCGGCAGGAGTCTCGCGGCCGGGCTTTTGCCCGGTGGCCAATTCCCCCAGATCGGCATGGAGTTGCGGAATATCCTTGAACCAGCCAGCCTGCCGTGCGGCACGAAACTGGTTTGTATCATCCGTGCAGAACTTGGCGGCTTCGTGCATGGCCGCCGGCTGCCAGTAGGCGTCGTAATCCACCAGGGAGGCAAAGGCGCCTTCATCCAGCCAGCCGGGCTGAATTGTGGCATGGGGGGGCTTCAACATCGGTCCGGCCGTCACCACGATATCGCAGCCGGTCACAGCCTCCTGCGCTGTTTTCACCGGCACAACTTCCAATTCAAATTTAGTGCTGACTTCTTCGGCATATCGTTTGCGGGCTTCTTCACTGGCATCATATGCCATCACCTTTTTGAGGGGAAACAGCACCTTCAATGCCTCTACATGGCTGCGGCCCTGGACGCCGCAGCCCAACATCCCCATCACGGATGATTCCGGTCGTGCCAGATAGCGGGCGGAAATCGCCGAGGCCGCACCGGTTCGCTTGGCCGTAATCCACACACAGTCCATCACTGAAAGCGGCAGGCCGGTTTGCACATTGTTGAAAATCAGCAAGCCTGAAATATAGGGCAACCCCCGGGACGGATTTTCCGGAAATCCGCTGACCCATTTGATTCCCGCAGATTTCAGATCGGGAATGGAGGCCGGCATGGCGTGGATAAAACTATCCCCGCCGCCGGGGTGGATACCCGGTTTGGGCGGCATCTCGGTGCGGCCTGCGCCTTTGGCGTGAAACATTTTTTCCATCGATTCGATAATTTCGGGCATTGTTAAATCGACATCAACAATATCCTGGTATGACAGGTAAAGCAGGCGATTTTTTTCCATGATTCCTCCGTTAAAATTTTTTACCACGGAGTTTCACGGATGAGCACGGAATTTTATGAGTTGCCGAGTATAAAAGTTTCCAACTTGTGCAACCTTTTTTATGTCATCGAAGAATACGTTCTCAATCGATAGGCAAACCCGGCAACATACCTGTTTCCTGTTTTTATCCGTGTAATTCCGTGTCCCTCCGTGGTTTATTTTTTAAGACTTGATCCAGACGATGAGTTCCGATAGATACTGTTTGTTTCGAGCTATCAAGCGGTATAACGGTAGTAGGGCAAGCCTGTCAAGGGAATACAGAATCAGGTTGCCCGCGCCTGTTGGCTGGCGGAAGAGAGCATATAAAAAAGGAGAATACTGCAATGGCTGATTTTTATCAATTTCTGGCAGATAATCAAATCGAATACGAACGCCACGACCACCCACCGGTGTATACGGTGGCCGATGTTGAGCGCCTGGTGCCGACCTTGCCGGCCGTCAAAACCAAAAACCTATTTTTGCGTGATAAAAAGGGGCGGCGGCACTTTCTGGTGGCTGTTCCGGCCCAAAAGCGGGTAAACATAAAGGCCCTGGGCGCGGTAATCGGCTCCGGTCATCTGAGTTTTGGTTCACCGGACCGGCTCAAGAAACATCTGGGAGTTGACCCCGGGTCGGTTTCGGTTCTGGCTACCATCAATGACCCGGAGCATGCGGTGGAGTTAATATTCGATGAAATATTGTGGAAGGAGGAGGTCTTTCAGTTTCACCCCCTGGTCAACACCAGCACTCTGGTCATATCCCGTGAGAATCTCCAGCGGTTTTTTGGATTAACCGGACATGAGGTGAGGCTTATCGACGTTCCGTCGCAAGATTAGTTGAATAGTTGATAAGTTAAGGGAACTAATTTGTGAAAAATCGTAGGGCAGCTAAGGGGATAAACTTAAAGCCAGATATGACTAAAGGCTAAAACTTCGAATCCGATCCAGGCGGCTGATGATTTCGGTGACGCGGATGCCGTATTTTTCTTTTTGTACGACAACCTCTCCTCTGGCAATCAGCGTGTCGTTCGCCAGGATATCCACCGGCTCTCCCTCCAGTTTGACCAATTTAACTGCAGATCCTGGTCCGAGGTTGAGCAATTCCTGGATTTGAATTTTTGTGCGCCCCAATTCAACTTTAATTTCCAACGGAATATCGAGCAAAAAATTGAGATCGACATCTTCAGCGGTTCTTGAATCCTGCGTTGCTGTTGTGGATGAACTATCCGGCTGAGCTGGTGGTGGTGGGACTTGGGGTTCCGGGGATGCCGACGCGTTAGCTTCGGACAGTACTGCATCTTTTTCGGATTGGGTTTCGGTTTCAGAAACTGATTCTACTTCGCCGTCTTCGGCGTCCGGCTGCGTTTTGAGGCCAACCTCGACAAAGATCCAATCTTGCTGGTGCATGAAAACAAAACGCTCAAACCGCTCCATGTCCGAGGAATTGATGGTGAGGTCGTCCCCATAAGTTATTGAAGGCGTTGAAAGCTCACAGGCCAGGCCGGCATCATTTAGGGTGGATTTGAGGTTGCCGCCGACCATATTGCTGATTTCAGAGAGCAAATCCTTGATTTCTCCATCACCTTCGAGTTCCTCGGGTTCCAGGTCGAGCTTATTGGCGGTCATCAGGCGAGCGAGATCGGTGGTTACCTCAATATTTAAAATTCCGGCAACATCGCCGGCGAAGTTTACGGCGGCGACCACACGGTCGGCCTCGCCGGTATCCTGCGGTTCGGAATCGGAATGCTCGATTTTCATCGACACCATGGTGTCGAAAACTTCGACCATGGACTCGATGATGTGGGACTTAATATCAAAGTTTTCTATGTTGCTCATTCAACGTTCCGAACTAGTTCCTTATCCTTGATCTGACGGAATTTTGGGTTTGTCATGAAGCTGAAAATAGCATATCGTAACATAGCGGTTGTCATAAATTACAATAATTTTTAATCGTTACACAGATGCATCTTTGTTTGTTAGAAACTCGGTTCAAACGGAACATATTTATGACGACCGGTATAATGGGTCAGAAAAGTTGAGATTGCAATATTTATTCCATAAATTATGTCTGATACCCATGTGAAGCTGCGATGGAAGGGAATGTATAGTTTTAGCAATATTTAAAGATAGTTATCGTGATAGAAAAATCACATCAGCAGCAAGAAAACCACCGATGTTACCGGCGCAGACCTGTAAAACTGATCATGGTGGCGTCCCGGGTGTTGATGATATGACGGTTTTGATCGGAATCATGGCCGACAGTCACGGGCAGGCCGATGCCATTCGTAATGCCCTGGCGGTGTTTGACGACGCGGGCTGTCGCTTTGTCTATCATCCGGAAATCGCCTGGTTGAGTGGCGGACAGGTGCAAGTCAAGTCTCTGGTTGCAGGTGCAAAACTAGATTTATCGGAAAAAATCCCCTGTGTGGTCACCTGCGGTGCCCTGACCCGGGGGCTGTGTATGATCTGGAACCCGGAAGAAAATGATATTGAAAGCATTTCGTTCCATTATTCCTCTTCCCGCAGAACTTTTCTTAGTATCTTGCCGACACCGGATTTGGGCAGTTCTTCTCTAAATTCCCACTGAGTGGGGAGTTTATATTCAGCCAGCCTGGCTTGGCAGTACGCCATCAACTCCTCGGTCGAAACAGATTCACCGGTCGCCGTCACTAGAAATACTTTTATCTGCTCACCGCGGGTTGGATGGGGGATACCGATGGCGCAGGCCTCTTTGACTTTAGGATGGCTGTACAGGACCTCATCGATCTCGCGGGGATAGATATTTTGGCCTCCGGAAATGACCATGTCTTTTTTTCGATCCACTATGTAGAAATATCCGTCTTTGTCCATACGGGCGATATCGCCGGTGAAAAGCCAACCGTCCTGGAGAGTTTGTGCGGTTTCTTGCGGATTTTTCCAATAGCCTTTCATAACCTGGGGACCTCGGACCAACAGTTCACCGGTTTCACCCACCGGAACATCGCCTGTGCCGTCTATGAGGTCTACAATCCGGCACTCGGTATCCGGGAAAGGAAGCCCCACACTCCCCACTTTACGAACACCATTAAAGGGGTTGGCATGGGTAATGGGCGAAGTTTCGGTTAATCCGAAGCCTTCAGAAATAGCGGCTCCGGTCAATCCCTCAAACTTTTTGATCACTTCCAGGGGCAGGGGGGCACTGCCGGAGAAGCAGCCTTTAATACAATTCATTTTGGTTTTGCGAATATTGGGATGATTGAGCATGGCAATATACATGGTCGGAACCAGTGGCGCAAAGGTGGGTCGGTATTTGCGAATAGCTGCCAGCAGGTTCTCGGGCCGGGGGTTGGGGATCAGTATATTGCTCCATCCGGCGAAAATGGCATTGTTCATGGAGCAGGTCAGACCAAAAGAATGAAAAAAAGGAAGGGCTCCCAGGATGATTTCATCTTGGCCGGCGAATTGGGGAAACCAGGCATCGATTTGCTGGGCCTGATAGCTCAAATTGGCGTGACTCAGCATAACACCTTTGGCCACACCGGTGGTACCGCCCGTGTATTGAATCATCGCCACATCTTCCATCGACACGGTAGTTCGACGATGGTTGGCGGAATAGTTGGAAAGTACATTTTTCCAACGGTATACATTTTCTGCCGGTTGGACGCGCGCGGCCAAGCCCTTCCTCCGGGCGGACAGCGGGAAAAGCAGATTGCCGGTAAAGGGAAGGTAGTCACCGAAAGTCGTATGAATAATCTGTTTGAGTTCGGTTCTCGGTCGCAAAGCAATCATTCGATTGGCCAGAAGATCCAGGGTGATGAGCAGGGTTGCGGCCGAGTCCTGAAACTGAAATTCCAGCTCACGATCGGTGAGCTGGGGATTACACATAACCGCAATCGCACCGAGTTTCAATATGGCATAATAGCTGACCACACACGGTATAACATTGGGCAAGAGGATGGCTACGCGATCCCCCCTACTTACACCCAATGCACTCAAACAGGCCCCCAAGCGGTCGGTCATTTCATTGAGCTGCCGATAGGAAATTTTAAACCCTTCATAGATTAAGGCCGTTCTATCCGGATGCCTGCGGGCAGAATTTTCCAGATATTCCGGCAAAGTGATTTGCTCATATTCAATGGTTGCCGGCACGCCGCTTTCATAATGGGCCAGCCACGGTTTGTTCTCATATTTGATTTCAGTTGCCATGTGTCCCCCTGCGGGGTAGTTGATTGGGATATTGTTGATTGGTTGATTAGTTAAGTGGTTGTAAATATGGATTTATCCCCTATTTGCAAAATAATTGGACACTTCATGTTTCAAAAGAAAGGGCAAGTTTTTAAAAAATCGTAACATTCTGAGATTATGACTATAATTTGACTAATCAACCATTCAACCAATCAACTATTCAACCATAGGCGGGCGCTTGCGCCCAACTAGGGTGCCATCTCTTCCAGGATTTCACCATCGGCGTTCAGCATGAATATCATA
>JAIVWA010000062.1:5598-7999 GCA_049190255.1 Gammaproteobacteria bacterium
GTCGAAAAAAATCGCCTGGACTTCGTATTTTTTCCCTTTTTCGGTTATCAATTGTATCAGACTTTGCTGGGCATCGTCTTTTTCGTAAAAGGCCGGTATGAAGGAGACATTCTTTTTTTCATCATGCTGTCCCAGAAACTGCTCATCTCCGCCGGGGTTCTGGACAATTACCCAGATCCAGGTGTCAGAGGTTATTTTTTGGTTCATTAATTGATTCCTTTCAGATGTTTAAGCAATTTGCGGCCCCTGCTTTTTATGGCCGGGCTTCCGGTTTGGATGAATTCTTCCAGCACCCGGATGATGCGAGGCTGCAGATTCTTATCTTCCAGCGCCAAGTCAGCAAGCGCCTGTAAAGCAAAGGTAATTACAATTTTGCTTTTGTCATTAAAGGCGAGAAAACGGTTAAAGGTTGAGGCTGTCTGATTCAGGCGTGGAATCAGGATTTTTTTGATCCCCTTTGCCGGCTTCCTTGCGCTGCCAGTCGATTTGATTTTTGATTTCACTGAGTATAAATGAGCTTTTTAAACTTCTGGAAAGGATTTCAGCACTGGGTACGCTGCCGATTGTTTTTAGCATAAAATCATTTACAACCTGAAGGGCCTCCGGAATACTTTTATGAAAAACACCGGCTCTGGCAAGAACGTTTTGTCCCGGGCCGGCTATTAGATCCAGGGTCCAGACAGGATTTTTGGAATCGATTTGATCCTTTTCAGCTTTTTTGGTCTCTTTGTTGAGCTGATACTTGATCTGGTTGGCGACTTCGTTGAGAATGAAATAGGATTTCAACATCTCGGCTATTTCCTCCTGGGAGGGCTCTTCTCCGGCAATCCCCTTGACATATCTCATGATGGTCAGGATAGCATCTTTGATGCTATCCTCAATACGAACAAATTCGGCCAAATTCAACTCCTTTGCACTCAGGTCGCTACTATAAAAAATATAAAAATTTTAAATAGTTGTCAAGTATCAGCTCTATCATTATGATTAGCATGATAATTTTTTCACGGACTCAACTTTTCCCCCGGGAATGCCGATATAACAAATGACCTTCCATTTGAACCGGCAATCGGTTCACCAGCTCTCAGAGGAATAAAATGAGAATTTTAATCGTGGAGGACGAAATGGTCAGCCGAACCAAATTGGAGCTGATCATGGAATACTTTGGTGACTGCAAAACACAAGAGCATGGCGACGATGCATTGGCTGCGTTTCACGAAGCCCATCGGGATGACGATCCGTTCAATTTGATCATGCTCGATATCAATCTGCCGGGCATGGACGGCATCCAGCTTCTATCCGCTATCAGGAATGCAGAAAAGGAACTCAACCTTGAGAAGTCGTGCAAGGCCAAAATCCTGATGACCTCCTCTTACCGGGATAAGGACCGAATTGTTGCCAGCGTCCAGTCCGGCTGTGACGACTACATCGGCAAGCCATTCGACCTGAACCTGATCCGCAATAAGCTCAGCAAGCTGGGCGTCAAAGAACGCACCCTTTCAACCGGAGCAAACGAAACCAGCACTCCGGCATTGACGACGACCGATCAGGTTTACGGCGAGATCGTAACCCTACTCAACACCAGTCAAACCAATTTGCCGCCCCTTCCCAAGCTTTACCTACGGTTTCGCGAACTGATCGCCCGCAAGGCGAGTTTCAATGAAATTGTCGGCCTGATCAGAAAAGATATCGCGATTTCAACGGAAATCATCCGGCGGTCCAACTCGGCCTATTACAAAGGGTTTGTGACCAACAAATCCCTGGAGCAGGCCGTCTCCCGCATGGGATACGACGCGATCGTGCAGGTGGTCACGGAGCTGTCCATCCGCGAATTTTTTACCATGAAGACGAAAAAATACCGTTCCCTGATCGAGAATCTCTGGAAGCACTCGATTGCCAGCGCCTATGCCGCCGAGTTTATGTCCAAACTCCTGAAACTTGATTTGAAGGGCGACCCTTTTTTGATGGGATTGCTGCATGACATCGGAAAACTTGCGCTTTTGCAAATCATTGCCGATATGGAGCGCAAGGGAAGATTCAACGACGGCATTCACCCCATTATGCTGGTCAACATACTCGGGGATTACCACTGTCAGCTGGGAGCCAAATTGCTGGAAAAATGGAGATTCGCCGAGTGTTATATTGACACCGCTTTGCACCACAACGGTCCGGATCCGATACCGGCGGCCGGTGCGCAGGCGGAAAAAGAAGCAGCGTATTGCAAAGAATTGATGGTTGTCCAATCTGCAAGTCAGATCGTTAATCTAATGGGTTATAATATTCTTGCCAGCGACCCGGCAGACATCGACCTGAACGACGTCGCACCGGTTCAGCAGTTAAACTTGAAGCCGGAGCGTATTGCGGAAACAAAAGAGCAGGTAACGGAACGGATGAAGGAAGTCCA